>CAYXQX010000006.1:0-25422 GCA_964467485.1 uncultured Porphyromonadaceae bacterium
TTTTTGGTATAATTATATCTCAAAGCCAATTTGTTGCCCTTATAGATATTCCAGTCGAGACGAGCCAATAGTTTTCTATTACTTTCATCTGCAGGATAATCAGTGTAGGATCCGGGATCATAACCATAATTATCAATCAAATGCTGCTTTACTAATTCCATATCTGAAGCGCTTGTACGGGACAGCATCTGGTCAGTATTGGCAACTCCGTCGTCAGAAGGTCTCCAGGTTACAACTTGTCCCGGACTCTTCTCGAATTCTCCGTTAACGAAAAAGAACAATTTATTCTTAATAATAGGTCCACCCAGGGATAAACCATAAGTGTTTGTTGATTCTTCGTTGCGGTCTCCAAAATCAACATCTCCGATAGAGTTACCACGGAAATTTTGATTGGTAAGGTAGGTGTAAGCAGAACCTTTAAATTTATTGGTTCCTGATTTTGTAATCGCATTGATTCCACCACCGATAAAATTTGTCTGGCGTACATCGAAAGGAGCTATAACTATCTGTATTTCTTCAATAGCATCCAAAGAAATAGGGTTTCCTCCTCCGGGTAAGTTCGAACCTAATCCAAAGTTATTGTTAAAATTGGCACCGTCAACGGTAAAGTTAGTAGAACGTCCGTCTCCACCTGCAATGCTCAAACCGTTTGAGTAAGGCGACAGTTGAGCCATGTCGGAAATACTTCTATTGATAGAAGGCATAGTAATCATCTGGTCGTTCGAAATGTTTGTCGTTGCACCAGTCTTCGTTGTATTAAACTTCGATGCCTTTAGGCCAACAACCATTACTTCTTCCAAACCTACCGTACTTTTCTTCAAAGTTGTGTTTAATGAAAATGTTTCACCAAGGTATAACCTGACATCAGTGTAAATGCCTTTTGAATAACCTACAAAGGATATTTCAATTTTATATGGCCCACCAGGACGCATACCTTGTAAATCGTAAGTCCCGTCTGTTTTAGTAATCGCGCCATACTGGCTGCCAGAAGGTACGTGTATTGCCACAACTGTTGCTCCGGGAAGACCTTCTCCAGAATTGTCTTTTACAACTCCGGTCATTGCTGATGTAGTTACCTGGGCAAAGGATGTTGCGGCAAGGAACAAACCCAGGGTCGCCAGCATTAAGAATTGGGTTATTTTTCTCATAAAATTGAAATGTTTAGGTATAACAAATAATATTTATTTTGATTTTAATATCATATAGTGCAACTTGTAAGATAGCCAAACGTAACAGGCTCTTCAGAACTTTTTCGTCGGACTTTTTAACTATTTGTCAACATCGTATTAACCAGTTATCAACAGCAGTAAAACAGGCCCAAAGATGCTAAATGTTTACCGTTGGAAAGGTTTTAAAAAGGTTAAATAATTGTCAAATTTCTGAACTAATTAATACAGAGAGATTTAATTTTCAGCCTGCCAACTATACCTCTCTCCACTTATACAATTTATCCGACCTGCGAACCTTAATATCAACCTTCATTGAGAATCTATCGCCTTTCTTTACCTCCTCCACGGAGACATTATCGAGGCGCAATTCTTCCACTTTCATCTCTAAAATACCCGTTGTAGGGCCAGTTATCAGTACTTCATCACCCAAGCGAAGAGTTTTTGTTTCCATCACAAATTCACCGACACCAATATTTGGGAAATAATTGCTGCCCTTCCCCAGGTATTCTTTCTTTCGGCTAGCTTTACTACCATAAACCTCGCTCCATTCTCCCATTTTTTGACCCAGGTAATATCCATCCCAGAACCCTCTGTTAAACACTTTCTTCAGTCTGGACTCCCATTCTTCCACTTTGTCCGGAGAATAATGCCCCGAGGCAATACTATTAACAGCCTCTCTATAACATTCGCTAACAATTTTAACATACTCAGGGGGCCTGGCTCTCCCTTCAATCTTTAACACACTAATTCCGCTAGCAACAATCTTATCCACGAAGCCAATAGTACAAAGGTCTTTTGATGACATGAGGTATTCATTGTCAACTACAATTTCATCTCCCGACTCGTTATCTGTAAGCTTGTAACTTCTCCGACAAGTCTGAAGGCAAGAGCCCCTGTTTGCCGAGTAGTTATACTGATGAAGACTCATGTAACACTTCCCGGAGACTGCCATACAAAATGCCCCATGAACAAAAAGCTCCAGTTTAATAAGGTTTCCTGATGGCCCTTTTAACTGATTTTCTCCAATCTGCCTGTATATTACTGCTATCTGTTCGAGGCTTAATTCCCGGGCTAGTACAACCACATCTGCATACTGGGAATAAAACTTTAAGGATTGGTAATTAGAAATATTAAGTTGAGTAGATAGATGTATCTCAATTCCCTTTTCTCGTGCATATTCTATCGCAGATTGGTCTGATACAATAACAGCACTAACATTGTGTTGTATAGCTGCATCAACAAGTTTCTCCATTACAGGTAAATCTTCGTCGTAAAGAACCGTGTTAAGTGTCAGGTAAGACTTGATCCCTTTTCCTTTACATCGGGCAACGATCTCGCCAAGGTCATCCATAGTAAAGTTTATGCTTGACCTGGCCCTCATATTTAATTTTTCGAGGCCGAAATACACAGAGTTGGCTCCTCCTTGAATAGCAGCGCTTAATGAATCCCAGGAACCAACAGGAGCCATCACTTCAACATGCTCAATATTTGGTGTATTATCTATCATTTCTGCTTGAGGATCTTTCTTATGGAAGTAATTTCATCTTTCCAGGAACCAGGTGCTTCGGCAATGTTGATATAAGAGTGTGGTTTATCAAAAATCAAAGCCCATATTTCTTTACCCCTCTCAATGTTAATTAATACACCCGCATCAGCCCTTAAAAAAACTTGTTCCTGATCTGTAAAGTCACCACATGTACTTAGTATTGTACATCCTGTATTTTTCATAATCGCCTCCCCGGCCTTCCTCCATATACCTGACCCACAAAGCACAACGGGCCTTTCTATCATGCTGATCAATGAACTTAACTTCTCAATTACGTCAGATTCTGAATCCATTTTTTCAGGCATATCCAGAACAGCATAATTTTTAAGAAATGATTCAGGCAGAGCCTGCTCAACAAAAGGCTTATAATGACCGTAGAAATAATCTATTCCTCCACCATCATCTTCAAGGTCGAAAACACCCAATAATTCCAATCCAGCTCTCAGATATGAACCAAAAATATCAGAAGTTGATTTCAGGCCCCTGAAACTTTTTATCGTCTTATAAGAAAATGTAAAATCCATAATCCTCAAGCGGTTCTTGAACCACCTTACATTCTTCCCACCGGTAAGATCTACAAGGTAATCAGCATTTAGATCCCTGAATTCCTTAATGTGTTTTGAAGGAGTGTTTTCATATAACAGTTGAGATGACACATAAGGGTTATTTTCCAAAACCCAGCCAAACTGTTTTGGAACAGCTGAAATAACTTCAGCATGTTCAACAGACTTAATCAATGATCTGATGAGAGGAGTAGAAAAGAGTATTTCCTCAAGATTAGGAGGGAGAAGGAAAACGTACCGTACTTCCACGTGCAGGTTTATTTTTTACTTTCAACCAGAACCACAATATTGTTATCCAGGCATTCTACAACACCATTTTTAATACTGATGTTGTGTTCCTTGCCCTCTTTATCAATAATCCTAACCGGGCCTTCCTCCAGGGTTGAAATGAGGGCGGCGTGGTTCTCCAGGATCTCAAAGGAGCCATTACTGCCCGGGAGCCTTATCAAGCTAACCTCTCCAGCGAAAATTTTCTTGTCCGGTGTTACGATTTCAAGATACACGCTTCAATTATTTAGATTAATCCTATTTGGATTCAGCCAGCATCTGCTTGCCATTTTTAATAGCCTCATCAATATTACCTACCAAATTGAATGCAGCAACAGGGTATTGGTCAACCTCTCCATCCAATATCATTTTGAAGCCCTTTATGGTATCTTCAATACTTACAAGAGCTCCAGGGCGGCCGGTAAACTGTTCCGCAACATGGAAGGGCTGCGAAAGGAATCTCTGTATACGACGAGCTCTGTGAACAACCAGTTTATCTTCCTCAGAGAGTTCATCCATACCCAGGATGGCAATAATATCAAGCAACTCCTGATATCTCTGAAGAATTTCCTTCACCCGCTGGGCTGTGTCATAATGATCCTGTCCAACGAGTTCCGGTGACAATATTCTCGATGTTGAATCCAGTGGATCCACAGCCGGATAAATCCCAAGCTCAGAAATCTTACGACTAAGTACTGTAGTCGCATCCAGGTGTGAGAAAGTTGTGGCTGGAGCCGGGTCGGTAAGGTCATCAGCAGGCACATAAACAGCCTGAACTGATGTAATTGAACCATGCCGGGTGGAAGTAATCCTTTCTTGCATTGCCCCCATCTCTGTTGCCAGTGTAGGTTGATATCCAACCGCTGATGGCATACGGCCAAGAAGAGCCGACACCTCTGAACCGGCTTGAGTAAAGCGGAAAACATTGTCCATGAAAAACAAAATATCCCTACCACTACCTTTGCCGTCTCCATCACGAAAATATTCTGCCAGTGCCAGCCCGGATAAAGCAACACGAGCCCTGGCTCCAGGAGGCTCATTCATCTGACCATAAACCAGAGCAAGCTTGGAATTTCCAAGTTTTTCGTGGTCAACCTTTGAAAGATCCCATCCACCCTTTTCCATATCCTCCATAAACTCGGGACCATAATCAACAACTCCAGCCTCAAGCATTTCACGAAGAAGATCATTCCCCTCCCTGGTACGCTCTCCAACACCTGCAAACACCGACAAACCAGTATATGCCTTTGCAATGTTATTGATCAACTCAAGAATAAGAACTGTCTTCCCTACTCCTGCTCCACCAAACAAACCGATCTTTCCACCCTTAGAATATGGCTCAATAAGATCAATAACCTTGATCCCTGTAAACAGAACCTCAGTTTCTGTACTAAGATCATCAAATTTGGGAGGCTCATTGTGAATAGGATATCCACCTTCCTTTGACAGCTCTTCCATGCCATCAACCGGATTGCCTGTAACATTGAGTAGCCTGCCTTTGGTTTGGTCACCAATAGGCATTAAAATTGGTGAGCCGGTAGCAACAACATCCATGCCCCGAAACAGACCTTCGGTAGAATCCATCGCAATAGTCCTTACAGTGTGCTCTCCAATATGTTGCTGACACTCAATAACCAGAGGTTTTTCATTTTCTCGCTGAATCTCCAGGGATTCATAAATCTCAGGTAAATCAATACCTTCTCCAGAAAAATCGACATCCACTACCGGACCAATAACCTGAACAATTTTTCCTATATTTTTTGCCATATCAAGCCATTAAATAAACAAGCCCCAAAGTTAGGATTTTTTTCCTAGCTGACACGATATACAAGCTTGTTCGTGAAATTTTTAAGTTCAATTTTTCTACCAGGATCGATATCTATCAAATCCAGCGTTTTCAAGGCTTTATTTGAAAATAACACCACCTGTTCTCTGGTCAAACGATCGATTTCCAAGTCCCTGAAAATCTTCTGTACCGCCATTATTTTTTCCTGAGAATTATGATCCTCCTGAGAATACCAGTGCTTAATTTCTTCCAGCTGCCCTGCATCAGCCCTTTCTTTGGCCCTGATAAGAAGAAAGGTTTTCTTATTGGACAATATATCGCCTCCAATATTTTTCCCAAAAGTATCCGGATTACCAAATGTATCCAGATAATCATCCTGCAGTTGGAAGGCCATACCCATGTCAAAACCAAAATCATAAACAAGGTTAGACTGTTCAACCCCTGCTCCTCCAATAATTGCCCCAATCTTTAAACTACCGGCAAGAAGAACAGCTGTTTTTAGTTGAATCATATTCATGTACTGATCAACACTTACCTCATCCATGAGTTCAAAATTCAGATCATATTGCTGTCCTTCACAAACCTCAAGGGCTGTTTTATTGAACACACTAAGAACATCAGGAAGTAATTCCGCCCTGCAAGAGGCAATAAAAATGTTAGCTTGGATAGCCATAGCATCGCCCGACAATATTGCCCTGTTAATATTCCACTTGGTGTGTACTGTAGGCTGATTTCTTCTCATAAAAGCCTTATCCATAATATCATCATGCAGTAAGGTGAAATTGTGAAACAGCTCAATACCAAGAGCCGGTTTTAAGGCCTGTTCAATATCATCTGAAAACAATTGGCACCCTTGAAGAACCAGTATTGGCCTCATCCTTTTACCTCCACTTCTCAAAGTATACCATATCGGCTCATACAATTCTTTCGGTTCAAGGGATTCATTCTGCTCCCTGATTTCATTTAATACGAGTTGATGTATATCCTCAATTGTTTTCATTTTAAATTCCTTTCTTTAACACTATCCTTTTTATCTTTTCCTGATAAGCCCAATAATATTGCTGGAACAAGAAGAAGGTTGGCAAGCATTGCCACAAATAAGGTAATGGCCGTTAGTAAACCCATGGCAATGGTACCGCCAAAATCTGAGGCAACAAAAATGCCAAATCCAAAAAATAAAATAATAACCGTATATATTATACTTACTCCTACCTCTTTAAGTGCGTTAATAACAGCTTGATCAGGAGTAGTCTTTGGGCAAGCTTGTTCCTGCCTGAATTTCGCAAGGAAATGAATGGCCGTATCTACAGAAATCCCAAAAGCAATACTAAAAACAAGTATTGTTGAAGGCCTTATTGATATAGAAAAGAAACCCATAATACCTGCGGTTATTAGTAGAGGCAAGAGGTTCGGGAATATTGATATTAACACCATTCTGGGGGAGGAAAACATCCAGGCCATAAAAATGGATATTATTAGAATTGCCAGCCCCAGGCTTAAGAAGAGATTCCTGACAAGGTAATGAGTCCCAAGTGTAAAAGTTAGACTTGAGCCAGTTAAGATGGCATTGTATTCATCAGGAGGGAAAAACCTATCCAGATCTCTTTCCAAACTATCTTTTAAAACTAACATTCTGTTTACCCCAATATCGGCTACCCTGATATTGATCCTCATCCTTTGTTGTGTAGAATCAATAAGCATACGCAACATAAAACTATCTCCTGCCGATTGATCCAGCGAGCGCATGATAAAATTCTGCTCCTGCCGGCTTGGTAGCTTATAGTGTTTTTCATCACCCTTGAAATAAGCCTGTCTGGCAAATTTCAAACCGTCAACCACCGACAATGACCGTGAAAGTTCGGGATATTCAGTTAAGCTATTCTGGAGTTTTTCCGCTCTTTTTAATGTCTGTGTCTTTAAAACACCTTTTGGTTTCTTCGTATCTATGGATATCTCCAGAGGCATAACACCACCAATGCTATTTTCGAAAAACTTCAAATCAAGGTAAAGAGGATGATCTGTTGGTATGTCATCTACAATAAATCCCGTTGTTTTCATTTTGCTAATACCCCAAATAGAAAGAACAAACAAAAGGGTAAAAAAGATGTAAATTATCTTCCTGTAATGAATTATCAAATGTGTAAAACCATCGATTATTCCGGCAATTAACTTATGATCAAGGTGTTTAATACGACGAGCCGATGGGGGTGGCAAAAAAGAAAATATTATGGGGATCAGGAAAACGGAAAGGACAAACAAGACAATAATGTTAAAAGAAGCAATCAAACCAAACCTTGAAAGCATCTGATTATTTATCACCATAAATGTGGCAAACCCAGCTGCTGTTGTGAGGTTCGTTAAAAATATCGCATAACCTACTTTCTGAATAGCTCGCTGTAAGGCTTTTATTTTGTTCTTGTGTTTCTTATACTCCTGATGGTACTTGTTTATTATAAACACACAATTCGGTATACCGATAACAATAATTAAAGGTGGGATCATCCCAGTTAAAACAGTTATCTTGAAATCCAGCAAAACCATTGTGCCAAAAGCCCATATAACTCCCATTCCAACAACCAAAAAACTCGGAATCACAGCCTTAAGTGATCTGAAAAAAATAATCAACAGTAAAAATGTTACCAGAGCAGCCAGGTAAATAAATTTGATCAGCTCTGATTTTATCATTACCATGAAACTAGATTTGACATATGGCAAACCGGAAAAATGCATTTTCTTACCATACTTATCGCCCCACTCTTCAGTCAATTCTTTAGTATTAAAAATGATATCCTCCCTCACCTTGCTTTCCATCAAAATGGAATCCATCGTTAACACCATCATGAAAACATTTTTGTCTTCAGCGTACAATAACTCTTTGTAGATGGGTAAATGATCCAAGATCCGAACCATACTGTCGAGTTCCGTCTGAGAATTTATTTCTTCCGGGAAAACCCGCAAGAACTCAAATTTTCCATCTGTCGGTTTTCTATTGATTGACACAACTTCCGAAACAGAATATGCCGACTCAATCCCTTCAACATCTAACAAATTGTTTCTCAGCTTAACCCAATCCCTAAATTTTTCAAGTGTGAAAAACTGGCTATCCTGCACCCCAATAAGAAAAATGGTTGCATCACCTCCAAACACCTTTTTAAATTCCTTAAGATTGATAGATACAGAGTCGGAGTCAGGCATCATTCCTGAATAACCATAATCCATTTCAAGTTTTGATACCTGAAGGGCCATAAAACCCGTAAGACCTATAATTAATATCAGGAAAAAGATTCTATACCGCAAAATTATGCTGGCAATTTTCGACCAATTCATATGCTTAGCTCGGATCAAACGAAGGGTAAAACCAAGAGTCTAAATTACTATTTATGTATGTTCCTGCAAATCATAAAAAAAAGATATGACTGTTAATAAAAATATTCCTTTTTAATGATAAGCTTTTTGGACACCCACAATTTATGCTATAAATTTAAACCAAATCAGATCTTTATTGTTGTGCTGTTAAAACTCAATAACTGTTTTACCAAAAAGAACCTTAGCAAACCCAAAATCTTTCCACATGGATAATATCTACATCTTCATAGTTGTCATCCTATTCTTACTCGCTATTTCTGATTTGATAGTTGGAGTGAGTAATGATGCAGTTAATTTTCTCAACTCTGCCATTGGCTCCAAGGCTGCCCCTTTCAAAATTATCATGTTGGTTGCAGCCCTGGGTATTCTTGTTGGTGCAACATTTTCCAGTGGCATGATGGAAGTTGCCAGAAAGGGAATAATGCATCCGGAGAAATTTTATTTTGCTGAGATCATGCTAATATTCCTGGCAGTTATGATAACGGATATCATCCTCCTGGATGCATATAATACGCTTGGGCTACCAACATCCACCACTGTATCAATCGTTTTTGAACTACTAGGTGCTTCTGTAGCCATTGCATTAATTAAAATGAAGGCAATTGGCCAGTCTTTCTCAGAAATGGGCGAGTATATTAATTCGACAAAAGCCCTGGCTATTATATCGGGCATACTGCTGTCTGTGGTAGTAGCCTTCCTGGTAGGTGCAATGGTTCAATATCTTGCAAGGTTGGTTTTTACTTTTAATTATTCAAAAACATATAAGAGATATGGGTCCCTTTTTGGTGGAGCAGCAATTGCTGCAATAACCTATTTCATGCTGATCAAAGGAGCCAAGGGTTCATCACTTATTAATGCGGATACTCTTACCTGGATTAAGGGCAATACCTTGACCATTATAGGGCTTAGCTTTGTTGGCTGGACAATACTACTTCAGGTAGTGATGTGGCTGACAAAAGTGAATATTTTTAAGGTAATTGTCCTTGTTGGAACCTTTTCTCTGGCTATGGCTTTTGCTGGAAACGACCTCGTGAACTTCATTGGTGTTCCCCTGGCCGGGTTGGACTCCCTGAAAACATTCCTGGCTGATCCTGCCAGTCAAGCCGATTCTTTATTAATGATTTCACTTCAGGGAAAGGTTCAGACACCAACTCTTTATCTGTTAATAGCAGGCCTCGTAATGGTTATCACTTTATGGACCTCCAAAAAATCACGGTCGGTAACAAAAACAACAATAGATCTTAGCCGTCAGGGTGAAGGGCATGAGAGATTTAATTCTTCGGCATTTTCTCGCGTTATTGTACGCCAAACCCGCTCATTCAATAATGCTATTCAATACATCGTTCCCAATGTTGTAATTAAAAGTGTTGAAAAACGCTTTGATCAGGATAATAGTGGAGAAAATGCTATTGCAGGTACCTCTTTTGATTTGGTACGCGCGTCTGTCAACCTTGTTGTTGCAGCAATACTTATAGCCATTGGAACATCACTTAAACTGCCTTTGTCTACTACCTACGTTACCTTCATGGTTGCCATGGGAACCTCACTAGCCGACAGGGCCTGGGGAAGAGAAAGTGCTGTTTACAGAATCACTGGTGTTTTAACTGTCATTGCCGGATGGTTCTTCACTGCTTTCCTGGCCTTTACAGTAGCCTTCCTTGTTGCTTTACTGATTAGCTGGGGAGGCCTGATCGCTATTATAGTTCTATTGGGTTTAGCAATCTTATTGTTGGTACGTACTCATATTTTCCATAAAAAGAAATCTGAAAAAGAAACAAATGAAACGATTGCTAATGAAGACGAACTCTCATCAATAACTGTTTCTTGCACTAAAACCATTAGCCAGTTCCTTGAAGACACAGGTAGTTTATACCAGGAAATCATTGAAGGATTAATAAGCGAAAACAGAAAGTCGTTGAGAAAACTCCATCCAAGAATTGAAGAACTTAATTCTTCAACTAAAACACTTAAGGATAATATTCATATAACTATTTCCCGAATGGAGGATGAAGTGGTTGATGCCAGCCCTCATTATGTGCAGGTACTGGATTATGTGAGAGAAATGGCACATTCTCTAACCTTTATTTATCAGCCTGTATTTAAGCATATCGACAACAATCACAAAGGAATTATTCCTGTTCAGCAGGAAGAGCTAAAGAAATTAACCGAGAATATTCAAAGCCTAACTGAATCTTGCCGCCAGATCATTCTGAACAATGAATTTGACAAGCTTAGCGAAATCACGCATTCACAAGAAAACATTCTCGGCGACCTCAACAACTACAGGAAAAAGCAAATTAAAAGGATCAAGGCCGAGGATGTAGGAACCAGAAACTCAACTCTTTATATCAGCATTCTACAGGAATCTAAAAACTTTATTCTCTACCTGGTAAATTTATTGAAGTCGCATCGCGACTTTATAGAACACAACTAATAAAAATTAGTTTTTACATTTTCTAAACCCGGGAGAAAATATCTCCCGGGTTTTCTATATTTGCCACACAAACCATACTAATGGATTTCAACCTTGTCGACTTATTAGAACTCATTGGATCTCTCGGACTATTTCTATTTGGGATGAAAATGATGAGCGAGTCTCTTCAAAAAGTTGCAGGCTCAAAACTGCGAAACATTTTAACAGCCATGACCTCCTCGAGGATCAAAGGAGTTCTTACAGGTATATTAATAACGGCAATTATCCAATCGTCTTCAGCTACCACAGTTATGGTAGTAAGCTTTGTTAACGCTGGATTATTAACCCTTTTGGAATCTATTGGCGTTATTATGGGAGCCAATATTGGGACTACTATTACTGCGTGGATCATCTCAATCCTGGGCTTTAAGGTTAGCATGAGTGCACTGAGTCTGCCACTTATCGGTCTTTCCATGCCCCTCCTGTTTTCAAAGATTAACAGAAGAAGGTCAATTGGCGAGATAATGGTTGGCTTTGCACTGATTTTCATGGGCTTGGAGTACATGAAGGGTTCTGTGCCAGATATCAAAGGTAATCCCGAAATCCTTTCTTTCCTGGCCAATTATACCGACCTGGGGTATGGTTCATTTTTCATTTTCCTTTTTATTGGAACCCTTCTTACAGTAGTTATCCAATCGTCCTCAGCAACCATAGCCCTCACCCTAGTAATGGCTAGCAACGGATGGATAGGTTTTGAAACAGCTGCAGCCTTGGTTCTTGGTGAAAATATTGGGACAACAATAACAGCTAATCTCGCCGCATCAGTAGCTAATGTATCAGCTAAGCGGGCTGCCAGAGCCCACCTGATCTTTAATTCCATTGGCGTTTTATGGATGACCTTAGCATTTCCCCTGTATCTGAAGGGTATCAATTGGGCCGTTATGGAGCTGGGAGCAGAATCTGCTTATACCAGTACTAAAAGCCTTCCAATTGCCCTCTCGCTTTTTCATACTTCTTTCAATATCCTTAATGTTGCTACCCTGATTTGGTTTGTTCCCCTAATTCAAAAAACCGTTATCAAAATGGTTAAATCAAGAGATGATGAAGAAGAGTTTAACTTGAAATATATTAATACCGGACTATTGTCAACATCAGAACTGAGCTTATTGCAGGCAAAAAATGAAATCGTTGACTATTCTTCTCATACCGTAAAGATGTTTAGTATTGTTAGAAAACAGTTATTTGAGAAAAAGTCAGGCAAATTTGAAAAGAGGTTTAAGAAAATTGAGAAATATGAAGACGCCAGCAATAAGATTGAGCTGGATATTGCAAATTATCTGACATTAATATCCGAAGGGGAACTGAGTGAGGACACCTCCAGACGTATAAGGGCCTATCTTAATATTATCGATAACCTTGAAAGTGTTTCTGATTGTTCTTACAACCTTTCCAGGACATTTTTGAGAAAGAAAGATGAGAAGGTAGTACTACCGGAAGAGCTAAAAAGCAACCTGGACTCAATGTTCGATTTAGTAGAAAAGGCCATCACCATTATGCAAGAAATTCTGTCAAAACATCCCCATGAAGTAGGACTTGATATAGCCGATTCTATTGAAGAAGAAATAAACAACATGAGAAACAAGCTCAGAAAGGATCATCTTGATAATATAGAAACTCAGAAAGAATATAATTACAAGGCAGGAGTAATATACAGCGATCTTTTTTCAGAAAGTGAAAAGCTGGGAGATTATGCCTACAATGTTAGTGAGGCTTTTTGCGAGATCCATGAGTAAGTTAAAAACGTACCTGACTTAGAATCTCAGCAAGCATTCCCGGGCTCCGTGGCTTGGCGATAATATTTCTATTTTCATCAAGCAAAACCATTGTTGGAGTTGCTCTTATTCCATAATCATAGGTGATAGAACAATCCCAGCCTTTTAGTTCTGAATAGTTTATCCATGGGTACTGTCCTTTTTGAAGAGCAGCATTGTAAGCTGCTTTTTCCTTATCAAGAGATATCGCCACAATTTCAAATCCTGATGCATGAAAATTCTTGTAAATATTTTTGATTTCTGGTAGCATCTCCTTGCAGCCCGGGCACCAGCTGGCCCAAAAAAACACCAAAACATATTTCTCCGGTATCTCTGAGAGTATAAGAGGACCTTGCGAGAGTGGTAAAATTATCTCTGGGGCCCTTATCCCAATTGTGGTTTTCTTAATACTGGCCAATGCCTCAGATAATTCTAAGGCCCGTTCATCATCCGTACATCCCGCTTCAAGAAGATACGTTTCGGTTAGATAGGCAAAAAAGGTTTCATACTCCGAATTCTCATACCTATCAGCCAAATTATTCAGTAGAAATTCAAAAACCGGGTCGCTAATCGCAGCCATCGACATTAGTCGGTCAAGACCCTTCATCATCTTTTCTTCGATTTCTGCAGGTTGGTAGGCTCTGTTGATCATTGAAAAATAAGTCTGAACCTTAGAAATCAGAGGAGGGCTGTATATTAAGGATGAATCATTAAAATTAATCTCATCAAAAAAATGATCGATAACATACTCTAGCTCATCCTTTGGACTTAATCCAAGCGGAACAACAGGGGTTTGTTCCACTTGAAGAAACCGGGCAACATAAGTATCAGGATGTTGTAAGATTATCTCCTTTACCACCTTTTGTGGATCCTGTTTCCTCAGGTTCATCATCTCCTTCTCAAGAGATTTATATAGATCACTATTCTTGTCATAAAGCCCCATCAGCCGGCTAATCTCCTGACCTTTGCGATTAAGGTTCATGAAAAAACTCATATAACTTATCAGAAGGGTGTTTTCTTTTGATTCAATTACCTTCAAACTATCCAGTGGCGTAGCATAATGGGTTCGCAGCTTGATATCCTCATTATTGAAAATAATATCACAAAAATTATTGGGACCAACTACAATCCTATACAAACCCGGATGGGTGTTTTTAGGCAAGTTAAATTGAATCTTGCCAGGAGAAACAGCCCGGACAGAATCCACCATTTTAGTTTTTTCACCCAAAAATTCATATAGAAAGGCCCTGTTTGTAGGCATAGAATCTACCTGAACCTCAATTACATATTGAGCACTTAATGCTGAGAAAAAAAATGCCGAAATCAATAAAACGAGCAATCGCTTCATGGGACTATTATTAGGATTTCAAAGCTTCCGCCCCACTGACAATTTCTACAATTTGATTTGTAATAGCAGCTTGTCTGGCTTTATTATATTCCAGGTTAAGGTCACGTATAAGCTCAGTAGCATTATCTGTTGCCTGATGCATTGCAGTCATTCTGGCTCCATGCTCGGCGGCCTGGGAGTCCAAAACAGCCTTATAAAATTGAACTTTTAAGGCTTCGGGTATAAGTACTTCAACCATGTATTCCAAGCTGGGTTCAAAGATATAATCCGGGCGACGATGGTGAGCTTCATCATCATCAATAGACACAGGAAGGAATTGCTCCTGAGTGAGAATTTGTGAAGCAGAATTTTTGAATTGATTATATATCAAATCAATATGATCATATTCCTTTTTTGCATACATAGACATCAGTTCTTCAGCCACAGTAGCTACATTTTCAAAATCTGGCTTATCGAGAACAAAATTCCTTTCGCCAATTGAAGTAAAGCCTTTGCTTTTAAGGATTTCTCCTCCCTTTCTTCCCAAGAGAAGAATATCCAGATTTCCCGATTCATGGTATTCTTTATATGACCCATGAATAAGTTCTATCGTCTTTTTTACAACATTAGAATTAAATCCCCCGCACAGACCTTTGTTAGCTGTTACTACAACTAAAAGAACTTTCTGTACAGCCCTCCCAGAGGAATATACATTCCCATCCAGGTCTTCAAGCCCCGAACTCAAGTGAATAAGAATATCCTGTAGCTTCATTGCATAAGGACGCATCTGAACAATAGCGTCCTGCGCTCTTTTCAATTTGGCCGCTGAAACCATCTTCATAGCACTGGTAATCTGTCTCGTAGATGTTGTCGAGCTTATTCGGGTCCGTATTACTTTAAGATTCGCCATATATTGAATCCTTTATCAGCCTAATTGCGGTATTTTGAAGTCAGTTCATTAGCAACTTCCCGCATAATTTTTTCTGTTTCTTCAGTTATTTTCCCTGCTCGCAATTCATCCATAAGTTCTTTGTGCTTCACACTAAGGTATTCGAGATAATCCACCTCAAACTCACTAACTTTATCAACAGGAACGTCAAGAATCAAGCCTTTAGTCCCACAGTATAAAATAGCGATTTGATCCTCTACTGATTGTGGCTTATGGAGTCCTTGTTTAAGTATTTCAACATTTCTGACACCTTTATTCAGGGTTGCCATTGTTGCAGCATCCAGGTCGGATCCAAACTTTGAAAAAGCTTCAAGCTCTCTGAACTGGGCCTGATCAAGCTTAAGAGTTCCTGCCACTTTTTTCATGGCTTTAACCTGTGCCGATCCACCAACCCTTGATACTGAAATTCCAACATTAATTGCAGGCCTGATACCCGAATTGAACAATGATGATTCCAGGAATATTTGTCCGTCTGTAATAGAAATAACATTTGTTGGGATATATGCAGAAACATCACCTGCCTGAGTTTCAATAATTGGAAGAGCAGTAAGTGAGCCACCTCCTTTTACCATTGGCTTAAGGGCATCTGGAAGATCGTTCATTTGCCCTGCGATAACATCAGATTCAATAATCTTTGCGGCACGCTCAAGCAACCTTGAGTGAAGATAGAAGACATCTCCCGGATAAGCTTCACGTCCTGGCGGACGACGAAGGAGAAGCGACACCTCTCTATATGAAACAGCCTGTTTTGAAAGGTCGTCAAACACGATCAGAGCCGGGCGGCCCGTATCACGAAAATATTCCCCAATAGCAGCTCCTGCAAATGGAGCATAGAATTGGAGAGCTGCAGGATCTGCAGCAGTAGCCATTACAATTGTTGTGTATGGCATTGCACCACTCTCTTCAAGAGTCTTTGCTATCTGAGCTACTGTTGACCCTTTTTGTCCTATAGAAACATATATGCAATAAACGGGCTCTCCTTTTTCGTAGAACTCCCTCTGATTAATGATAGTGTCAATCGCAATTGATGATTTACCTGTTTGACGGTCGCCAATAATCAACTCCCTTTGTCCACGTCCAATTGGGATCATGGCATCGATCGCCTTAATACCTGTTTGCAATGGCTCATTTACCGGCTGGCGGAATATAACACCAGGCGCCTTCCTCTCTAGTGGTAATTCTATCAAGTCGCCTTCAATAGGCCCCTTACCATCAAGAGCTTGTCCAAGTGTGTTAACCACCCGACCCAACAGGCCTTCCCCAACAAGTATGGAGGATATTCTCTGCGTTCTCTTAACGGAATCACCTTCACGAATCCTTTCGGACCGTCCAAGAAGAACTGCCCCAACATTATCCTCTTCCAGGTTTAGAACGATACCCATAACCCCGTTCTCAAACTCAATTAATTCGTTCGACTGCACTTTTGACAACCCATAAATCCTTGCAATACCGTCTCCCACCTGGAGAACAGTACCCACCTCATCCATCTGGGTGCCCGTTTGAATCCCCTCGAGTTGTTGTTTCAGTATTTTAGAAACTTCAGCTGGTTTTATTTGAGCCATATTATATTTATTCTTTTATCGGTACTGCCCTTTGGAGGCACTCCTGTGTCATTTCGTAAAAAACATTATCCTCTGAGCCTTCCAGGACCAAATGTCCACTTTCAAACTCTGTAATCAAAAGGCCCTTGACCTCTCCATATAAAAACCCATCTCCATATCGATCGATATGGAGAATCGAAATATTTATGTTCCGCGACAAAATATCTTTGGCTTCTCTATTAAGATCATCGTCCTCTGACAGAACGAGATCAACATGATGAGATACCTTTGATAAACCCTGCTTCTTTGAACTCAAAGTTATCTTGCCCAGATAATGAATATTTCTAAATATAGTTCCTGATGCAAGATGAATATTTGTAGTGAAACCCTGGCCGTTCTTTTTTATTTCAACAATCTTAGAGCTTGGTACCCAAAACAAATGATCCTTTTCGTTGACAGCCTTTTTTATTCTACCGCCGCTGATTGTCGATCCCTTGCTATTTCTCTGGACTGAATCAACTTGAATATTCCGAACAAATCCTGATGAATCCGGACGAAACAATTTCATTAACCATCTTAAAAAATTTTGCATTTTATTTGTTTTAAGAAATTATTGAATCCTCCAAACCTTTCCTAATCTTCTTTAACTGAGCAGACACACTAGCATCAAGTTGCTGGTCATCTACCCTGAGAACGAATCCCCCTATAATTTCCGCCTTTGTTTTTGTTTCCAGTTCGATGATACATTTATAGTGGGCCTCAAGACTCTCCTTCATTCTGTGTGCCGTAGATTCATTCATAACACCAGCAGTAGTGAGCATTGCAGCCTTAATGCCTTTCTTCTCTTTATAAAGGTCATAGAAAACGCGGCAGGCTGAAGGAATAAATGACTCCCTTTTATTTTTCGACATGAGTAACACAAACTTATAACTCAGATCCTCCAGTTTTTGCTCAAAAAGGATGGAGAAAACTTTATTTTTTTGCTCTGTATTGAGAACCGGACTCTCCAATAAATCTCTAAACCCAGGCACCTTATTATCAAGAAGCTGCAAAGAATCCACATCCTCCCTCACCTTTTCCAAAATACCCTGGTCAGTCGCAGCCTCAAAAAGGGCTTTGGCATATCTTACAGCTATTTTACCTTCGTTCATCTTAATTCAACTTCATTTCATCCAGCATTTCCTTTATCAGAGCCTGATGTTTTTCGTCCTCACTAAGTTCCTTTCTAAGGATTTTCTCTGCTATGTCAATAGATAAATCAGCCACCTGAGCCTTAATCTCGCTTAGTGCAGATCTTTTTTCATTCTCAATTTCCTTACGAGCACTTTCAAGAACATTATCTGCCTCAAGTGTAGCATCACCCTTGGCTTTCTCAATCAGATCAGCACGAATCTGCCTTGCCTCGGAAATTATTGTATCACGCTCCGCACGGGCTTCCTTTAAAAGAGACTCGTGATCAGCACGAAGAATAGCCATCTCTTCTCTAGCTTTATCTGCAGATTTTAATGCTTCATCAATGGATTCTTCCCTCTCCTTCAAAGTCTTTAGTATCACTGCCCAACCGAATTTCTTCAGAATGAAGAAAACAATTGAAAAGCCCAAGACCATCCAAAATATGGTGCCTATGTCAGGACTAATTATACCCATTTGTCTATAATTTTAATAATAAAGGGTTGCTTTCCGGCAATCCCGGAAAGACAACCCATTCCGGGTATTAACCCAGAAAAACGATTAACAAACAAACAATCATGGCAAAGAAGGCAGCTCCTTCAACCAATGCGGCAGAAATGATCATATTCGACCGGATATCTCCAACAGCTTCAGGTTGACGAGCAATAGCTTCCATAGCCTTGTTACCAATCTGACCAATGCCAATACCGGCACCTATAGCAGCCAAACCGGCTCCAAAAGCAGCACCCATGAGTGCAACTGCATTGCCTGCCTCTTGTAATAATACTAATCCAACCATAACATATATAATTAAAGGTTATTTACTAATGCGACTCCTCCCTGGCCATACCAAAATACAGAGCAGAAAGAAGTGTGAAAACATATGCTTGTATAAATGCAACCAAAAGTTCCAATAAGGTCATGAATACATAAAACACCATTGATAATACTGAAACTCCATAACCTGCAATCCAGTTGATCTGTCCGAAAATAAAAATTAAAACCACGAAACTCAGTACGATAAAATGTCCTGCAAGCATATTGGCGAAAAGCCGGATACATAAAACAAGTGGTTTTGTAAATATGCCTAGCAATTCAATAAATGGCATAAGGGGTATAGGAAATTTCAGCCACCATGGTACCCCCGGTGCATTAAAAATATGTTTCCAGTAATTTTTATTTGCAGAGACTGTAGTAATTATGAATGTAAATACTGCAAGTACCCCTGTTATGGCGATGTTCCCAGTAACATTAGCTCCTCCGGGAGGGATAGGGAAAATGCCCATCAAGTTATTAATCAGGATAAAGAAAAATACTGACAACAGAAAAGGCATAAATTTCTCATATCTTTTTTTACCTATACTTGGAAGGGCAATATCGTCTCTTACAAAAAGTATTATTGGTTCCATTAAAGATTGAAATCCACTAGGAGTACTTTTGGGATTCTTTTTGTATTTCCGGGCAATAGAAACAAAGATCCAAACCATCAATAGAAGACTGATCAATAGGGCAGTGGCTGTTTTAGTAAGCGAAAGATCGAGGGGCAAAGCTGCTCCCTCAATTTCATGTCCATGATCATCAAGCTCAATAATATCTCCTTCGTTAGGTCCATCTTCCGCAATCATAAAGCCATGATAGGCAGAATGACCATGATGGAATTTCGAAGACATAAAAACATTGAGACCCTTACTCTTACTGTAAAGTATAATGGGAAGGGGTATGCTTATATGGGTTTCACCTACGGTAAGGATATGCCACTCATAAGAATCGGAGACATGCTCCATGATGAAGGTTCCAGGATCAAATCCCTTTTCTTTTTCTGAAGAATGAGCTTGCTCATTTTCATCATTTCCGGTATACCCGAACGACAAGCCCGTAGCAAGTGTGAAAATCAGGAATCCGCTAAGTATTTTTTTGACAATCATCCTATCCAAAAAACTTTCCAACAAAGAAATGCAAATGTAAAAAATTTTATCCTTTTCCTTGAACCAATCTAAGGAGTGTTTTTACTTCAAAAAAGGTAAACACCAAATAAAGCAATAATGTTCCTGCAAGAAAGGGAATTACAGTCTCTCTTCTTAAGATCAGGTAGATCACAATCAGCAAAAGCATTAACAACAGCTTGCCAGCTGAAAGTCCCATAAACATATATGAGAAGCTATTGGGTTTTTTCTTTAAAGTACGGGTGAGTATAACATTAAAAGAAGCCGTCATTAGAGCAAAAAACATCAACAGAAGCGGAAATATTGGTAAATAAAACTCCTTTAAAACAGTTAAGAACAGCGCTGTCCCAATAATCCCGGTGATAACTGTTATGACTGAAAGCTGCATGTAAAAACGAAAGTCTTTATTCATATTAGTTTAATTAAAATCAGGTTTAAACCGGATAATCTTACTAATGTAGTCTTATTTAAGAAGACCCTTTATAAGCAAGTAAAGGGACAAAAAAAGTCCTGTAAAAGCCAGGACTAATGTGAAAACCGGGAACTCCAGTTTTAGCCAATGATCAAGCTTCATGCCACCAAAAAAACCTACAAGAATAGTAGCAATCAGCTTAAGGGCCAAATTGGAATACCTTGCATAATCATGCAGGTACTTTTTCGATTCCTTAGATTTACTTTTTGGGAATTTCTTTTTGGCTTTCATCCTGCACGCCATCCATGCGACAAGAACCGGTAAACACAGCTCCTGGTTCAATGGCCAGTTTACGTGTAACGATCTCTCCATTAATCTTAGCTGAAGATTTCAAGCTAACAATTTCTACAGCTTGAATATTACCATTAACCTGCCCGGAAACCTCAATTTGTTTACAATGGATATCTCCATCAACCTGCCCGGGATTTCCAATTACTACTTTCCCTTTAATATTCATTTTGCCTTTCAGCTGACCATCAATACGGATTCCTGAATCTGATTTTATGTCTCCGGTAACACTTGTTCCGTTGGCAATCAGATTTATTGCATTGGCCGTTTCCATTTCTTTTGCCATAATCACTTAGATTTGAAGCAAATTTATCAAATATTCAAACTAAATAAAACTACTTTGGGTCATAAGCCCAGGTTAAATACATTGCACCCCAGGTAAATCCCCCTCCAAAAGCAGCAAGAATTATTTTGTCACCCTTCTTCAGTTGGTTTTCATAATCCCATAAACATAACGGAATCGTTGCGTTGGTGGTATTTCCGTATTTCTGAATATTGATCATAACCTGTTCTCTTTTTATCCCCATTCTTCTGGCAACAGCTTCAATAATTCTAAGGTTAGCCTGATGTGGAACCAGCCATGTCAGTTCTTCTGATGCAATATTATGTTTCTCCATCATTTCCACAGAGATATCAGCCATCTTACTTACTGCAATCTTATAAACAATTTGTCCCTCCTGATAGATATAATGTTGTCTGGCATCAATAGTTTCATGAGAAGGAGGCAGTACTGATCCACCTGCCTTTTGATACAAATATTTTCTTCCGGAAGGATCGCCCCTGAGAATATGATCTTGTATTCCATATTCTGTGCTTGCCTCAAGCATTACAGCTCCTGCACCATCCCCAAATAATGGGCATGTAGTTCTATCCTTATAATCTGTTATTGATGACATTTTATCAGCTCCAACACAAATAATCTTCTTTGCAGTACCTGTCTCAATAAATTTCGAGGCAGTGGTGAGCATATAAATAAAGCCTGAACATGCAGCTGACATGTCAAAGTTGATTGCATTCATTATACCAACTTTATCGCATATTATCCCTGATGTAGAAGGGAAAGCCATATCAGGAGTTACAGTAGCACAGATCACAATGTCAATTTCATCAGGATCAGTGCCGGTTTTTTCCAGTAGGGCCTTAACAGCAGGTGCACCCATATCTGAGCTTCCCAAACCCGGTTTTCGCAGAATTCTACGCTCTTTAATTCCAGTTCTGGACGTTATCCACTCATCTGTGGTGTCAACTATTTGTTCGAGATCGGCATTTGAAAGGATATCATCAGGGACGTATCCGGCCACACCTGTTATTGCTGCATGTATTTTTTGCATCATTTAAAAGCTTTTCTAAATTTTTCAACTAAGCCTGATTCAACAATGACTTTATTTTGTAAAATCATATTTTTAATTGCTAATCCACTGGAAATACCATGACCTATAAGAACAGAAGATCCAATTCCAAGAATAGGTGTACCTCCTAACTTTTCGTAATTAAATTCTTCAAAAAACGGACTATCAACCTTTGCCTTTTTTATCAGATAATAAAACGACTCAGCCTGTTTTAACACAATGTTGCCGGTAAAACCATCACACACTATCACATCAGTTTTATCGGCAAAAAACTCATTGCCCTCAATATTCCCAACAAAATTAAAGTCGGAGCTGTCGGCCATGGTCTGGTAGGTAGATTTCGCCATTAGGTTTCCTTTATCAGCCTCTGAGCCAATATTTAATAACCCAACACGCGGACAGGAAGCACCATAAACATATTCCATATACATTGATCCCATCATTGCATACTGATATAAAACATCAGGTCTTGCATCAGGATTAAGACCAACATCCAAAAGAAGATTAACGCCTCCGGTTATTTTGGGAAGTGCAACAGCTATTGCCGGTCGGATTATGCCCGGTATTGAATTCACTGAGAACATTGCTCCAGCCATCATTGCCCCGGTATTACCGGCACTGCAAAAAGCTTCCAGCTGCCCTATCTTAAGCAGCTCAAATCCTTTTACTAAACTAGAGCCTTTCTTTTTGGAGAAGGATTTTACTGGATGGTCGCCCATTTCCAGAACCTCTGTGGTATGATAAAATGAAAATAATGAGGGATCAGCTTCAAGGATCTTAAGCTCCTTAAGAGCCTGATCCTTATTGCCTATCAGAACTAAATCTGTTGTGTCGGGTAGTTCTTTTCGGGCCATAACAGCACCTGCAACAGCAGCTGCCGGAGCAAAATCGCCCCCCATTATATCCAACCCGATCCTCATGGTTTCGGACGGCCAGAAAGGCCTGAATTAATTAAGCTACAACTTCTTTTTCAATAGCTAACTTGCCGCGGTAATGTCCACATTCCGGACATACACGGTGGTACTGGACAGCCGATCCACAATTGGAACAAACTGATAATTGTACAGGCGTAGCTTTGTAATGAGTCCTGCGCTTATTTCTTCTCTGTTTTGATATCTTGTGCTTTGGATGTGCCATCTCACAAATATTTTATACTGTTTTACTCAAATTCATCTTCAATATTAACTCCCATGTCATTCAGCCTGTTGATCATCTCTATGTCACACGTGGCATTTCCTTCTTCATCATCAGGATGTACCTTTTTGATTGGCAAGCTAAGATTAATATAGTCAAATAGTACCGGAACAAGATCAATATAATTCTTGCCATCAGGAATCCAAAAAACATCAATATCATCCTGGTCGGTGCCATGACCAAATTTACCATAAAGAACGTAATTAACATCAAGCTCTTCAATATAAGTGTCCAGACAACGGTCACATGTAAGTTCCACACTGCCCTTCAAACTCAGGTTAAACTTAATCTGCCGACTGGAAAAAATCACTCCAACTCTTGCCAGCAAATTGCCCTTCTCTATTTCGCCATACTCAAAATGTGCAAAGAACGAATCATCAATTTCAAAATCGTATTCCTTCAACTCATCTGAAGAAGAGTACACTGGAATCCGAAATATATTCAACTGCATCACGCTAAAAAATTGCCGTGCAAAGCTATAAAACAATATCGAAATAAAAAAACCCTTTAAGCCTTTGGTTGGGTGGAAGAAAAAATAAAACTCAACTGCCTATTTTTTCAATACAATCCTGAAGGTTGTTCCTTTACCCAGATCTGAGCTTTTCACAAAGATTTTGCCATTATGATAATTCTCAACAATCCGCTTCACTAAAGAAAGGCCAAGGCCCCAGCCACGCGGTTTTGTGGTGTAACCGGGTTGAAAAACCACCTTGTAATTGGTTTTGTTAAGACCCTTCCCCGAATCACTTATATCAACATACACAATCTGGCCCTGATCCTTAACAGCAATATCAATATTACCAACCCCATCCATAGCATCAATGGCGTTTTTGCAAAGATTTTCTACAACCCAGTCGAATAAGGAAACATTCAAGGGGACAAACAACTCATCCAGCTCACCAAAATGTAAATTAAAATTCACCTTGCTGGAGGTTCTGCTTTTCAGGTATTCCACAGCATTGTCAAGAACAGACAACACATCGTCGGGAACAAGAACAGGTGCAGATCCAATTTTTGAAAATCTATCGGCAATAGTTTCAAGTCGTGTAACATCTTTTTCCACCTCACTAAGCATCTTCAAATCTGTTTCCCTCATTTTCAGCAGCTCAATCCAGGCCATCAAAGATGAAATCGGAGTTCCCAGCTGGTGAGCTGTTTCCTTCGACATGCCCACCCAAACCTGGTTTTGCTCTACCTTACGGGATGTGCTGAAGGCAAAATAGGCTATGAAAATAAAGATGAAGATAATCGCAAGCTGAACCAAAGGATAAAGTTGTATCCTATTGAGTATGGTACTATCCTGATAATGTGTGTACTGGGAACTGTCACCCATGTCCAATACTATTGGATCATGCTGACCTTTCATCTTTTCCAGTTTACTATACAGATATTGTTGGCTTTTGTCAGAAATTGTTACGCCAGGCCCATATTCAACCCTATTGCCATCATTATCCAATAGACGAACATTCCTTACATAAAGAATTTTTCCGTCATCATCAACCGTAATAGTTGGGATGGTTTCGTTTTGCTGTATGATAGCCAGACAAAAAAACATGAACTCTGTGTCCTGATCCAGATCGGGATTGGAAAGATACTGCTGAGCATTAGCCCAGGTTTCTATCTTTTGCTTTTCTTCATTCTCAAGACTGTTCACCAAATTGTTGGTGTACAAGCTGGTTAAAATTCCAATGACAATTGCACCGGCAAGTAAAAAGAATTTCCAACGTTGTTTGCGAGTATAAATGTGCAAGACAATAGGGTATTGGTTAGTAACTCCAGTTTTGGTCTAATTATTAATGTGTAAAACGAAAAAGAAACAATTCTATTGTATTGTCGTATCGTTTTTCCTGAGTAAAAAGTTTTTTCGACTTATTATTGCCTTGGTGTAGTCCTCCCGAAGTAGTTTCGTGAGATCCAGGCGATGAACATTTTTTGGATTTTTCAGATCCAGACCGTACCTATATGTTTTATCATAGTAACTAAGCAAAATCTTTGCTGTAGTGGCAAAATCACCCTCTTTCAGCGATTCAACTGCCTGCCTGGAAGCCAAATCCCCCAGTCGCCGTTTCAGCTTATTAATAGCCATTTCAAGTAATTCAGGATCCTGCTTTGCATACTCCGAAACCAAAACATCAATACGGTAGTCATTCGGGACCTCAATGAATAAAACAGGCGAATCACTCATTTGCTTAAAAAATGCTTCCGGAATAAATAATCTTCCTATTTGCAGACTTTCATCCTCCACCCATATGTAGCTGCTATTAATCT
>CAYXQX010000007.1:0-23360 GCA_964467485.1 uncultured Porphyromonadaceae bacterium
CCATGGGGTTGGGCGCAACTTTCCCAGCTCCCAGATGTGCTAGTTCCAAGGCCCGGGTCATATTTGTTGAATTGATAATCATCGAGGGGATAAAAGTATCTATTTAGGTTCTAAAAAATGCTAAAAACCCTACATTTACCCTTTGTTAATTAAGCATCGTAAGTTATCGTGTCAATCCCAAAGGAATTTATCAAAAAGAAAAGGCTGCCTGTTTATTTCAGTAGTAAGCTATCTGGTTATTATGATGACAGGGAGGCTAGAAACCTGGCAAGCTGGGTGATTGAACATCTCACTGGTAAGAGTTCCCTGGAAATAATGCTTGGAAATGAGGAGTGGGGGAAAAAGGAAGAGGAAATAATTGAAGTTATATTGGAGAGATTGCAATGCGGCAATCCGATCCAACAAATCCTGGGATATACAGAGTTCTTTGGGTTGAAGCTCGATCTTGATCCAGAGGTGTTAATACCACGCAATGAGACTGAAGAGTTGGTTGAATGGGTATTGACCGATAAAATATGTACTACTAAAGGATGTAAAATTCTGGATATTGGTTGTGGATCCGGAGCTATATCCCTGGCTTTATCTAAAAGTCTGCCAGACGCAATGGTGTATGCAGTGGATGTGTCGGATAAGGCCTTGAAGGTAAGTATAATGAATGCCGAGAGGCTTATGCTTAATTTCTGTTGTGGGAAAATGGATATTCTAAATCCGTCAGGTATATTTTCTGAAATGAAGTATGATGTGATAATTTCCAATCCTCCATATGTATTGGAATCTCAAAAGCCATTACTGGAATCCAGAGTATCTGAGAAAGAACCCTCTATAGCCCTTTTTGTCCCCGACAATGATCCCCTGTTATTCTATCGGGCAATATCTGAATTTGCTGATAAAAGACTTAAGCCAGGAGGTGGTGTTTATGTTGAAATTAATGAGCAATTACCGCAGGAGACAATGGGGGAGTTTGATAAGCGGTTTGCTGTTAGCGAATTGAGGAAGGATATTCATGGTAGGTACAGAATGATTAAAGCATCAAATGGAAAAAAATAAAGCATTGGCAAAGGCCATGGAATTTTGTGCCAGGTCAGAAAAGAGTATTAAGGATACCAAGTTACACCTGAGTTCAATAGGAGCGAAAGCAGATCAAATGGATGATATTATCGATCAGCTTTTGAATGAAGGTTTTATCGATGAACACCGATATGCTCAGGCATTTGTGACAGACAAATACCGCTTCAATTCATGGGGTAGAAAAAAGATCTCACATCAACTGTCAGCAAAAGGAATCCCTTCAAACCTTATAAATGAAGCATTGGATACACTCGATCCGGATGAATATTACAAGCATCTAAAAGAACAATTGGAGAAAAAATCAGGATCTATAAAAGGCGGTAGTTATTACGAGAAAAAAGCAAAACTAACCCGATTTGCAGCTGGCAGAGGCTATGAGATGGATTTGATTTTTGATGCGATTGATGAATTGCTGAAGAAATAAGGCGTAAAAAAGATAATGCCTGTGCCATCATCGGACGGGCACAAAATCGGAGGAACATTTTGCCTGTGCCATCATCGGACGGGCACAAGGCCCCCGTCCCTACGTACTATTCTTCGATTTTGGGTGTCCAGCCGAAATCAATGTATTCCCATTCAAAATCATCGTCTTCAACCTCGATAAAAAGGAAGCCTTCTTCGAGGCCGTGTCTGGTGCCTTCCCACCAGCCTGAGCACACAGCCCCTCCTGTAATGAAATGGGTTTTTCCCTGCATGAAAAGATCTTCGAGGTAGTGGAGATGTCCTTGGAGAACCAGCTTCAGGTTTTTGTCCTGGAAGAGGGCAAGAACCTCTTTTGAATTATTTATAACATCCCCATCGTCATTGGGCGTTCTGGCACCACTAAGTATTTGATTCATAGCTGTTATAAAAGGAATATGAACGGATACTGCTATAGGTGTTTCACTACAAACCTCTTCAAGGTCCAATTTAAGCCACTCGATTTGCTCTTCACTGATACCTCCTCTGTAACCACGTTCTTCCGTTTCCATTATGGAATTCAGGGAGATGAAATGCCATCCTTTGTGGTTGAAAGAATAATATGGTTTGCCTATGTATCGTCTGTACATTTTGTCGCCATAATCCGGATCGTCGCGGCTTATTTCATCTCGCATATAAAATGCATAATGCTCGTGGTTCCCAATGGTATTAAATACCGGCATATCGAAATGGCTCTGTAATTTTTGGTTAAGCAGATATAATGAATCTGCACGCTCTTTAGTTTGCCCTAAAGCATCCATAATGAGATCACCACCTGTAATGACAAAATCAGGCTTCATTTCATTTATTTTCTTAATCGCTGTCATGAGTCCTTCATCGGCATTTAGCTCAGGTTGAACATGAATGTCTGTCATGAAAACAAAGCTGAATTTATTTGAATGATGGTGATGTTGAGAAACCACCTGCATCATCTGGCCGGCCAGGACCATGGTGAAAATGAGAACCAGAAAACGTTTCATATTATTTTTAGATTAATGTATAGTATCAGTAAGATTAATAGTTCAAATGTACAGTAATATTTCTTTTCTGAGAACCATGAATGCCTTCATCCCTTCGCTCTCAATTTCATCCAGATCTACTCCATCGCAGCTTTGTTCAATAAGATTTCTTATTTTATCAGTTCCATTTATCCAGTCAATTGCAAGTCCCTTTAATTCATATTCATATGCTTTGGTGTCCCAAAACATCTCTTTGTCCATCCTGTTATATAAGAAGCTTAATAATAGTTGTCCTAATTTCCATGGATTGAATATATCGGGATTGGTAACATGTATCTGATATCCGCCGCAGGCTTGTTCTTTAAATTTTTGATAAACGGGCTCAAAATATACCGGTCTTAGAACACAGCCCAATGATCCATTTATTTTTAAGAATTTGTCCAGATCTGGTTTCCATTTTTCCGGTTCAATATCAGGATGTCCAATCATTTCCAGGCTTCTTGTTGTGCCCCTTCCTTCTGATAAGTTTGTCCCTTCGAAAAGAACTGATCCCGGATAAACCAGACAGCCTTCAGGGGTGGGTAAGTTTGGTGAGGGGTTTACCCAATGGAGGCCCGTATGTTGCCATAACATCCATCTTTCCCAGCCTTTCATGGTAAGGACATTGAGTTTTACATCAGGAAAATGATTTTTTTGAAACCATAAAGCCATTTCGCCTATGGTTAATCCATGGCGCATTGGGATTTTTGACATACACACGAAGGAGTAGAATAATTTATCCGGAAAATTTCCCTGAACTATTTTTCCCCCGGCAGGATTAGGCCGATCAAGAATAATGATATTGATTTCCGCTCCGTTTATGGCCTCCATAATATGATAGAGGGTCCATATATAGGTGTATACCCTTGTGCCAACATCCTGAAGATCAACAATGAAATTATCCACATCAGCAAGCATTTCTTTTGTCGGGATCCTTGTTTCACTATAAAGGCTAAAAACAGGAATTCCGTGTATTGGGTGGATTTTATGAGGTGTTTCTATCATGTTGTCCTGGGCCATAGTAGTAAATCCATGCTGAGGGCCAAAAGCTTTGATAACTCTGGATCCAAAAAGGGAAAACATGATGTCCAAACCATTTTCCAAATTACTGCTCACAGATGCCTGGTGTCCCAAATAGGCTATTGTTCCTTTTATATTTGCTCTTGCCTCCGGGGAGTTAATAAGGATATCCAGGCCTGTAAGGATTTTCTGCATAGGGTTTTTATTGCACCAGATAAAAATACAGTTTATTCTCTGCACTGCGAAGGGTGGTGAACTATTGTCGCTGGTTTTTTTAATTTTGCTACAAATTAAAGAATATGATAAGTCAGGATCAACTAAAGAATTTAAGTAGACGTGAGCTAGCGTTAAGGAGGCATCTTTGATGTTGACGGTAAGCTAGACCAAATCAAAGAAAAAGAGCTAATAACTCAGGCTCCTGATTTTTGGGATAATCCAAAAAAGGCTGAGTCGCTGCTCAAATCTATAAAATTATTAAAAAAGTGGACTGATTCCTACGAGGAAGTTCGAAGCAGCGTTGAAGATCTTCAGGTTCTTGTTGAGTTCCACAAAGAGGGAGAGGCCAGTGAGTCTGATGTGGAGGAACAATATCAGAATAGCGTGAGCATGATTGAGGATTTGGAAACCCGTAACATGCTTAGGAAGGAGGAGGATCATCTGGGGGCAATCATGAAAATTAACTCCGGGGCTGGCGGGACGGAGAGTCTCGATTGGACCGGTATGTTGATGCGCATGTATATCAGGTATGGAGAGAGGAACAATTTTAAGGTTAAGGAACTTTATTATCAGGCTGGAGATGAGGCTGGGGTGAAAACCGTTACTCTGGAGTTTGAAGGTGACTTTGCTTATGGTTATTTAAAGGCTGAAAATGGTGTACACCGCCTTGTTCGCCTTTCGCCTTTTGATGCCGGGAATAGAAGGCATACGACCTTTGCTTCAGTTTTTGTTTCACCGGCAATTGATGATTCTATAGAAATTGAGATAAATCCTTCAGAAATAGAGTGGGATACCTTCAGGTCTGGTGGTGCTGGCGGTCAGAATGTTAATAAGGTTGAAACGGCGGTCAGGCTAAAACATCTGCCTTCAGGTATTGTGATTGAGAATAGTGAAACCAGATCACAGCATAAGAATAAGGATAATGCCATGCGTCTTTTAAGATCTAATCTCTATGAGTTAGAGATGAGAAAAAAAATGGAAGAGCAGTCAAAGGTTGAAGCCCAAAAAAAGAAGATAGAATGGGGTTCACAGATTCGTTCTTATGTGCTTCATCCTTATAAGATGATTAAAGACCTGAGGACTGGTTATGAAACTAGTAATGTTCAGCCTGTTCTGGATGGAGATCTCAATGCTTTTATCAAAGCTTTTTTAATGGAATTTGGGAAAGATCTTTAAAAGTTGAATACTTGCTTCCTTTTCTACATTTCCGTGGATTTTTAATACAATATTTCTAACTTCGTGTATCTAACCATCATAATAAATTCTCATGAAAATCAGGATTGAAAAAGACACCATGGGCCAGGTTGAAGTACCTGCCGAGAAATATTGGGGTGCTCAAACCCAAAGATCTGTAAATAACTTCAAAATTGGCAGTGGGAAAATGCCAATTGAAATAATACGCGCTTTTGCCTATTTGAAGAAAGCTGCTGCATTGGCAAATAAGGATCTGGGGGTTTTAGCAGGGGATAAGACCTCAATAATCGCAGATGTTTGTGATGAGATCCTGGAAGGAAAGCTTGACGACCAGTTTCCTTTGGTTGTATGGCAAACAGGGTCGGGGACACAATCCAATATGAATGTAAATGAGGTTGTTGCCAATCGGTCGCATGTAAAACAAGGAGGAGTATTGGGAGAGGGAGTACCGCTAATCCATCCCAACGATGATGTGAATAAATCCCAATCATCTAACGATACTTTCCCAACTGCAATGCATATTGCAGCATATAAGATTCTTAGGGAGACCACTTTCCCGGGTGTTGAGTTGCTTTGTAAAACCTTGCAAGATAAGGTAGAAGAGTTCAAAGAGGTGGTAAAAATAGGCAGGACCCATTGGATGGATGCTACTCCACTTACCTTAGGACAGGAGTTCTCCGGATATGTAAGTCAACTTGATCACGGTCTTAGGGCGTTGAAGAATACTCTTCCTCACCTATCGGAAGTGGCTTTGGGAGGGACAGCTGTTGGCACAGGGATTAATACTCCTAAAGGATATGCCCCATTGGTAGCAGAAAAAATCGCTGAATTAACAGGATTGCCTTTTGTAACAGGAGAGAATAAGTTCGAAGGCCTTGCTGCTCATGATGCCATTGTTGAATCACATGGTGCTCTGAAAATGATTGCAGTAAGCCTTATGAAGATTGCAAATGATGTTAGAGTGCTGTCTAGCGGTCCAAGGAGTGGGATAGGGGAGATAATTATTCCTGCTAATGAACCTGGATCATCTATCATGCCGGGGAAAGTAAATCCTACCCAAATTGAAGCTATTACTATGGTGTGTGCACAGGTGATTGGTAACGATACTGCTATAACGATTGGCGGTATGAGCGGACATTTTGAGTTGAATGTATTCAAACCCATGATGATTAATAATTTTATCGAATCAGCTCGCCTTTTGGGAGATGCATGTGTGTCTTTTACCAATAATTGTGTTGTGGGTATCGAAGCTCATCATGGAATAATTGAAAAAAATCTTGAAAATTCTCTTATGCTGGTTACTGCTCTTAATACTCATATTGGGTATGAAAAGGCTGCAGAAATAGCTAAAAAGGCATACAAGGAGAACTCTACTCTTAGAGAAGCTGCATTAGCTTTGAACTATCTCACCGATGAACAGTTTGATGAATGGGTTGTCCCTGCTAAAATGATTGGCAGCCTTGATTAAAAAACACGAAGTAATACATCCCGGGGAATTAGCATCCTGTCGAATCGATGTCCATCAGCATTTCTGGAAGTATGATCCAGTACAATATGCTTGGATATCTGATCAAATGGCGGTGCTGAAAAAGGATTTCCTACCTGCTGATCTGAAAAAGGACAGAGCTGTAACGGGATACTCATCTTCAATCTCAGTTCAGGCCAGGCAGACTCGTGAAGAAACCGATTGGCTCCTGGATCTGGCTGAAAAAAATCCTGATATTAGTGGAGTGGTGGGTTGGCTGGATCTTTGTTCCTCGGATATATATGAATTAATTGAAAATTATTCAAAAAAACCTATCCTTAAGGGCCTTAGGCACGCGTTGCAGGATGAGGTGGATGATGATTTCATGTTGAAGCCTGAATTTCTCAATGGGATATCATGCCTTGAATCTGCAGGACTATTATACGAAATCCTGATTTTCCCAAGACATCTTAAAAATGTTATTCGTCTTGTAGAAATGTTTCCTAAGCAAAGATTTGTCCTTGATCATTGTGCTAAGCCACAAATAAAAGATGGAGTGATTAAGGAGTGGGCAGAAATGATAAGTAAACTTGCCGCTTTTCCTAATGTAAGCTGCAAAGTCTCCGGATTGGTAACGGAGGCAGATTGGCGCAACTGGAAGCCTTCTGATTTTTATCCCTATCTGGATGTTATATGGAATGCCTTCGGAAAGAGCAGGATTATGATAGGATCAGATTGGCCTGTTTGCTTGGTGGCAGCCACCTATCCGCAGGTTGTTTGTCTTATTGAGGGCTATTTTGAGAGGTACGGAGAGGCAGCTATTCGAAATCTGACATTAAGTAATCCCAGCTTGATTTATCAACTCTAGCTTATTGAATGACAAAAATCATAGACCCAACAGATTTGGTTCTGCTGGAAAGTGGTAATTTTGTGCTCGCAAATAAACAATATTTATATGGCAGCCAGTGATATAAAGAATGGATTATTCAAAGAGTTTCCTCCAGTCTCAACAGAGAGCTGGGAGAAGGTAATTGAGAAAGATCTTAAAGGTGCAGATTACAGTAAGCGATTGATATGGAGGTCGGTAGACGGTATTGTCGTCAAGCCTTATTTTCGTCGCGAAGATATTGAAGAGCTGGATTTGGACGATGCAAAACCAGGAGTTTTTCCCTTTTTAAGGGGGACAAAGGCGGATGCCAATTCCTGGCTTATAAGGCAGGAAATAACTTTTGAATCTTTGGATAAGGCAGTTGAAAAGGCTGCTAACATGATTAAAAAAGGAGTTCAGTCGATCAAATTCATCTTTGATTCACCTGTTGAGAAAGAGGTGCTAAGCAAGTTATTGAGCGATTTACCTCTGAAAGAAATTGAGGTGACAATTTTCGGTCTTGATGTTTCTTTACTTCCTGATGTTCTGGATGTTCTTACACAAGAAAAGACATACGAAAAGGCTGATCTTAATATCCATTGGGATTGGGATCCTCTGGGTGAGTTTAGTTTGAGCGGAAAGCTGATGGACGAGGAAGGTGTGTATGGGAGCATGGCTAAGATAATAGCTGACACAAGTACCTACCCAGGAGTAAAACTGATAGGTGTGCATGGCAATTATTTTCGCCAGGCAGGATCAAAATTTGTTCAGGAGCTTGCTTTTTCCCTGGCCTTGGCAAACGAATATCTTTCTGAAATGGATGATATGGATCATCTTGCCGATGAAACTGCATCAAAAATGGTATTCAACTTTGCTATAGGATCTAACTATTTCCTGGAATTGGCAAAACTCCGAGCTGCCCGTTTGCTCTGGTCAAGAATCATTGAATCCTATGCCGGGGTATCGATTGAATCAGCAAGTATGCATATACATGCTGAAACATCTACTTGGAATAAAACAGTTTACGATCCTTACATCAATATACTCAGAACTACCACTGAGGCTATGTCGGCTGTTTTGGGTGGAGTTGACAGCCTAACTTGTCATCCTTTTAATTCCACCTATAAAGATGCTGATGAATTTAGTGAGCGACTTGCAAGGAATAAGCAAATTATCCTGAAAGAGGAGGCTCACTTTGATAAGGTTGTTGATCCTGGTGGAGGATCATATTATATTGAAAAACTCACTGATTCTATTGCGGCTCAAGCCTGGAGCCTTTTTCAGGAAGTAGAGAAGCGGGGGGGGTACACTCAAGCTTTCCTGGATGGGTTTATTCAGAATGAAATTGCCACCTCTGCACAGGTGAGAGATGAGAATATCGCTATGCGAAAGGAAGTATTGCTTGGCATTAATAAGTTCCCCAATACCAACGAAAAGCTAAATACTGACGCCGATCCTGATCATATAAAAACTCCGGTTATTGATCCAACGGAGGCTGATGCACATCCTCTTATACCTTATCGTGGAGCAGAAGGTTTTGAGTTCCTGAGGATAGCAACAGAGAGAGCAAAAAAAAGGCCAAGGGTTTTTCTACTGACTATTGGAAATCTGGCAATGCGTAAAGGCAGGGCTGATTTTGCTGCAAATTTCTTTGGCTGTGCTGGTTATGAGATAATAAATAACAAAGGCTTTGGAACAGTTTCCGAAGGGATGGCTGTTGCTGAAAAAGAGCGAGCCGATATTATTGTATTATGTTCCTCCGATGAAGAGTATGCAGAGTTTGGTCCTGAAGCAGCTAAGCTGAATGCCAAAAAGAGTATCCTGGTTATTGCCGGATATCCGAAGGACATAATGGAGAAATTGGAATCTCATGGGATAAGTAATTTCATCCATGTACGGACCAACGTTTTAGAATCGCTCAAAAAGTTTCAAAAAGAACTTGGTATCCAATTATAAGATTTGAGTAATCTTAATTTAATCGAAATAATAAGATGAAACCTGATTTCACAAAAATAGATTACAAGACTGTTCTCAAGGGCCATAATACAACAGATAATTCTGTAGATGTATGGAATACTCCTGAACAGATACCTGTTAAAGCGGTTTATTCTAAAGTTGACCTCAAGAATGTTGAGCACCTGGATTATGCTGCCGGAATTCCACCTTTTTTGCGTGGACCATATTCCACTATGTATGTAATGCGTCCATGGACAGTTAGGCAATATGCAGGATTCTCAACAGCTGAAGAATCTAATGCTTTTTACCGTCGCAATTTGGCTGCCGGCCAGATGGGCTTATCAATTGCGTTCGACCTGGCAACACACCGTGGTTATGATTCCGATCATGAGAGGGTTGTTGGAGATGTTGGGAAAGCGGGTGTAGCAGTAGATTCAATTTTAGACATGAATGTTCTTTTTGACCAGATTCCTCTGGACAAGATGTCTGTTTCGATGACAATGAATGGAGCAGTATTACCAATCATGGCTTTTTACATTGTTGCAGGCTTGGAACAGGGAGTGAGCCTGGAGAAGCTAACCGGAACAATTCAGAATGATATTTTGAAGGAATTTATGGTTAGGAATACCTATATCTATCCTCCTGAGTTTAGCATGAAGATTATAGCTGATATCTTTGAATTTACCTCCAGGAATATGCCTAAGTTCAATTCGATAAGTATCTCAGGATACCATATGCAAGAAGCAGGAGCAACGGCCGATATTGAGCTGGCTTATACTTTAGCTGATGGTTTGGAATACTTACGGGCAGGAATAAAGACTGGCATGGATATCGACTCCTTCGCTCCACGGTTATCATTTTTCTGGGCCTTAGGAATGAATCATTTTATGGAGATTGCCAAGATGAGAGCTGCCAGGATGATTTGGGCCAAGCTTGTGAAACAGTTTGATCCGAAAAACCCTAAGTCGATGGCTCTTCGTACGCATACTCAAACATCAGGATGGAGTCTTACAGAGCAAGATCCTTATAACAACATTGCCCGCACTTGTGTAGAGGGCATGGGAGCTGCTTTGGGGCATACTCAAAGTTTGCATACTAATGCTCTGGATGAAGCCATTGCCCTGCCAACTGAGACCTCGGCAAGAATTGCAAGAAACACACAGTTATACATTCAGGAGGAAACCGGAATTACAAAATCTGTAGACCCCTGGGCTGGTTCGTATTATGTGGAGAGTCTTACCAAAGATCTGGCTGATAGGGCTTGGGCATTGATCCAGGAAGTAGAGGATCTTGGTGGAATGGCAAAGGCTATTGAAACAGGGATACCTAAGATGAGAATTGAAGAAGCATCTGCCAGAAAACAGGCCCGAATAGATAGCCGTTTGGATACTATTGTTGGTGTTAATAAATACCGTCTTGACAAAGAAGATCCTATTGAAATTCTTGATGTAGATAATACAAAGGCAAGGGAACAACAGATAGAACGACTTAATAAACTACGTTCTGAACGTGATGAAGATGCTTGTCAAAATTCTCTTGCAGACATCACTAAATGTGCAGAGACCGGGGAAGGTAATTTACTTGAGTTGGCAATTGAAGCTGCCAAAAATAGGGCTTCACTCGGAGAAATTTCGTATGCTTGTGAAAAAATTGCAGGGAGGTATAAAGCTGTGATAAGATCTATATCAGGTGTTTACTCATCAGAATATTCCGGAGATGATGCGTTTGAATTAGCCAAAAATAAGGCTGATAAGTTTGCCGGAATGGAAGGACGACGCCCACGAATAATGATTGCCAAGATGGGGCAGGATGGCCACGACAGGGGTGCTAAGGTGATTTCAACCGGATATGCCGACCTGGGTTTTGATGTTGATATAGGACCTCTATTCCAAACTCCGGCTGAAGCTGCAAAGGATGCCGTTGAGAATGATGTTCATATCCTTGGCGTATCTAGTCTCGCTGCTGGTCATAAAACCCTTGTTCCTCAGGTTATTGAGGAGCTTGGTAAGCTGGGTAGGGAAGATATTATGGTGGTAGTGGGAGGTGTAATACCACATCAGGATTATGATTTTCTTTATAAGGCAGGCGTTGTAGGAATATTTGGGCCAGGGACATCTATTCCTGGTGCTGCCGCTCAGATTTTGGATGTTTTGATTGACAGTCATGATTAGAAAAAAGCTATTTCTGGCCTTTCCTATGCTGACCTTTTTAATGATTATTGGACTACTGTCCTGTAATAGTATTGAAAAGGAGGATTTTTCTTTCGAGGTTCAATCGACAAGCATGACAGGCTCGATGAGGGGCCTTGATGTGTTAAATGAAAGCTGTGTATGGATATCAGGGTCAGGTGGTGAATATTGTTTTACCACTGATGCAGGGGCTAGCTGGACAAAGTCTGTGGTTCCGGGTGCTGAATTGTTGGACTTCAGGGACCTTCATGTGTTCAGTGAAAAATCAGCTCTTTTGATGAGTGCCGGTCCTGGTGAAGCATCTCGTGTTTATCGAACAGATGATGCTGGCCAGTCGTGGGTTCTATGTTATCAGAATACTGATTCACTAGCCTTCTTTGATGGAATGGATTTCCTCAATGATAATGAAGGTGTCATTTTCTCTGATCCTGTTGATTCCAAGCTAAATCTGATGGTCACAAAAGATGGGGGTAGAAATTGGGTGAGGCAAAATCCTGAGTCGCTTCCTGAGCTTAAGACTGGAGAATATGCTTTTGCTGCCAGTGGTACAAGTATCATGTATGATTTGGATGGTGGGCTATGGATTGCTACCGGAGGTTCCGAAGCACGCATCTGGCATGCAAATTCAATTGATGGCCTCTGGAAAATATTTACACCTCCGGTGATTCAGGGAGATCCGGCTGCGGGATTGTTTTCGGTGTCGTTACAGTCTGATAGTAAACGCATAGCCGTGGGGGGGCATTACCAGAAAATGGATATTATGGGTTCAAATGTGGTGCTCTGGGATGAGAAAAGCCAAGACTGGTTTGTTCCTGAAGGTGGTAAGTCACTTCCTTTTATGGAGTGTGTTAGATGGGTGTCGGACGATGCCGTAGTGGCAGCCGGGCCTCCTGGTGTTTTCTTCTCTCCGGATAGCGGGGAAAGCTGGACCAGAATATATGATGACGGATTTCATACCTTTGATGTTTCTCAAAAAGGAAGAGTCGGCTGGCTGGCGTTGAACAAGGGAATAGTGAAACGCATGAGTTGGTAGACAATAAAAAGTAATTTTATGATGGATTCTGATTTATGGGTGATTATTATTTTGCCCCTTCTCATATTTTTTGCCAGAATAATGGATGTGTCCATAGGTACTGTCAGGATTATTCTGGTTGCCAAAGGATATAAGTATCTGGCACCCCTACTCGGTTTTTTTGAAGTTTTAATCTGGATAATTGCTATTAGCAAGATAATGGAAAACCTCGACCGGTGGTATTATTATCTCTTTTATGCCAGTGGATTTGCGGCTGGTAATTTTGTGGGGATCATATTGGAAGATAAGATTGCCCTTGGCTTTGTGGGGGTTAGAATCATTACCAAGAAGCCTGCCGATCAGTTAATTGAGAAAATGACTAATTTTGGTTATGGAGTTACTATTGTTCCGGCTGAAGGATCCAGTGGTTTGGTCCATGTAATTTTCACCACGGTTAAAAGAAAAAAGCTCAAGGAATTAATTATAATGATTAAGGAATTTAATCCGAAAGCTTTCTACACTATTGAGGATATTAAAAAGGTTTCCGGAGCGTATGGCTATCCGGCTGGTAGGACGAAACGCAGTAGTCCTGTATTGTTCCGGAGGAGGGGTAAATAAGAAGGGACACCACGATATCGGAGTGCCCCTAATAAACAAACTGTATTGAAAAACTATCTAACCAGGCCAGCAGATTTTAGTAAATCTGCATAATCAATAATGGCCTGCAAATCAGACTCCCTTGAACTTTGGGTGTCTAATAATTTCTTTATTTCCAACAGGTTATATCTTCCGTTGCATAGTCTTTGCATTTCACCAGTGTCGGCTACCCTGCCTGCTCCCGGTTCTGGACGACTTTGACGTGGTATCAGACTCGAGTATCCTCTGTAGCCACTCTCTCTTACTTTTTCGGTAACATTAAGAACAATACCCATTGCCTTTTTCTCCAGAGATGTTGGCTTGAGTGATACAGGGCTTAGTCCCAAGGCTCCGGCGCGGTTTTTCATGAGTGCATCGATAGCCTTAAACTGGCTGCTTGCCATTTGGGTAAGCACTTCAGACTGCTCCTGTACATAAACTTCTAATTGTTTATCATTAGGAGCTAGTTCGAGAACCGTTTCCAGAGTCGCAATTTCATTTAGCATGGCTGCCTCAGTATAAGCTCTGGTTTTCTTATATAACTTAGTGAAATCATCTTTACCTGCTTTTCCCAGTTCATCCAATCCTTTTTGAAGCTGATAGCTCATTCTTTTTATCCCGTTGGATAGCACTTCTCCTACAATTTGGCTTGCCATATCTTCTTCTGCCAGGGCAATTGTGTAAGCTGAAGCTGCAGCAATTATGCTACATCTTTTCATTTGTGTTGGGTCACATTTATCCGGGCGGTCTTCTGATGTGTGGTAATAATTATCGGGCCATGTAATCAACATTACACCAGGTACTCCCACAGCCCAATCATTGAAAACTTCGTGATCAGATGATCCATAATGAGCCTCGATGGCATAATAAAAGGGCTCATCAGATCCGCTTGGAGCCACGATACGGTTTACGTAGCCACCTCTTCCACTCAAGACCAGACTAACTCTGTTAGTCTCTCCTACATAACGAAAATAATTCTCCATAACATCATTGATGTAGTGAGCGTTACCATAGGTTGTTCTTTCCAGGTTGAAGGACGATTGACTCTTGCTTAGCCATAGTCCCACCATATCAAGATTAATATTACACAGTGTTTCCTCCATAAGATCTGCATGTTCCTTAACCCATGGAATTGTTCCTGAAAACTCAGGAACCCAGATGAAACGAATGTTTCTTTTGGTTCTTGGGATTCTGCCTTCTTCCATAAGGGTATACAGTGTTCGTGCAACCTCAAGAATGGAAGAACTACCTGAGATATTGTCATTAGCACCTTGTTTAGTATATCCTTCGAATAGATGAGCAGAAAAAATTATCTCACCAGCATTAGGATCGGTACCGGGAATAACACATGTTGGTACTTGCAAGTCTAAGTCTTGCATCTCTGCTTCAACAACAGCATGGACTTGTATTTTTTCGCCTCTTGTCAGACGGGTGCGTAGTAAATGACCTTCGCGGGGAGGAAGGAGAAAGGCAAAGGTAGCATTCCCCGATCGGCTTCTGATGCCTGTGGAGGGTATTTGTATGGGGTCTACAAGTGGCCTTGGGGCGTCAAAACTGATTACTCCAACAGCGCCTTTTTCAACAACTATGTCGTGCACTCTTCCTGCGGATGCCGAAGTGACAACTATTTTGCCTTGCAGATCCAAACCTGCCAGATCGGAGGGGGTGCCCTCTCTTATCCATATTAATTCAGCTTTAACATCGGTATTGGTACTGCCAGACGCCAGCATGCCCCTTATATCATCGTAATCGGCAATTTTTTTCTTTCCCGGGCTGATTTCCCATAGTTCACCCTTAATCCCATCCCAGGTTTGTCTTCCTTCAAATCGCTCAATTTTAGCACCTGGCACACCGTATTCTTTTAATTTTTGCATCACATATTCAGCCTCCCATAGAGTGGTACTGTATTCAGAAGCGGGACGGTTTCTGTTGTATGCTCCCATCTCAAGGATGTGATGGAAAGCAGTCTCACCGGAAGTTTCACCAATAATTTCATCCATTATCCCTTCATCCAGAAGGGTCCATTGGTAATGTGGGGGTAGTTGTCCTATTGCAGTTATTGAAAAAATAGCAAAAAGGGTGCTCAGAAAGAGAGATTTTGTTTTCATTTGCATTGTATTAAAATTTATTAGGTCAAAGGCATATATCAGTATAAACCAATGCCTGCAAATTATTAACTTTCCGACCTAACAGAAATATAATTGGGCATTATATTGTTTTGAGGTGCCAGCAATTAACATTATTTAAGATTTGGTGAAACTTTAAGAAGATAATATTTTCAAACTATGCGAGTAGCTAAAGTAATCTGTCTAATTGGAATTATACTAACTGCATTTTCCTGCAGTGTTAAGCTGGAAAAAGATATTGAGACAATCTGGCCGGATGGTTCTTCTCATAAAGTGGTTTATTACGAGATGAAAAAAGGGAAAAAAAGCAAGGTTAGGGAGGAGCGATTTTATGAAAGTGGAGATAAGGAAATGATAGGTGAGTTTAACGGAATTAAAAAGGAGGGTGATTGGATGTATTGGTATGTGGATGGCAAAAAGTGGAGCCAGGCCAGTTATTCCAATGATTTAAAAGAAGGCAAAGCTATAGTGTGGAGGGAGAATGGTAACAAGAATTATGAGGGAGAATACCTTACCGGTAAACCTCATGGATTATGGATCTTTTATGATATTGATGGCAGTCGTTTAAAAGAGGTGCTTTTTGAATACGGTCAAAAAGTAAATGAGAAATCATTCAAGGAAGGAGTGCCTTTCAATTTACCTGCCGGAGATTCGATAATAGTTAATATTGAATAAAAGATTTCAAATCTAAACTTTGATCAATCTGGTACCCTCTTTTTCCCAATTTTACCGTACCGCATTCGTTTTTTGTGTCGTGCTGAAAAAAGATTGTATAGCCGCCTGAATAAATTTCATTTAGAAAGAACTCTTTTTCCTTCATGGTTTTTAGTACTTCCAGATCGTAAGCCATATTATATTTGATCGGAATATGAGCAGCCATTGGAAAGAGGTCAGCCCCAAAAACCAGAGTCTTGTCACCATATCTGATTATCGGTATTATTTGCCCCGGGGTATGTCCATTGACTATCCTTAGATCAAGGCCGGAAGCAAATTCGCCTTCTTTTTCAACGAAATTCAGGAGTCCTAATTCCTTCATTGGCAGCAGGTTCTCCTCAAGAAATGAATCTGCTTCTCTGGCATTTGGATTCAAGGCATTTTCCCACTGTAGCCGGCTAACCCAATATTTTGCATTTTTAAAGGCAGCCTGATAATTACTGTCATCATCAATTATTATTCCTCCTCCGCAATGATCAAAATGCAGGTGAGTAAGTATCACATCAGTAACATCTGCCATTGAAAACCCTGCTTCACTTAACCCTCCTTCTATACCACTCCCACCAAAAATCTTAAGGTGGCGAAAGAACTTTTCGTCCTGTTTGTTCCCAATGCCATTATCTATTAATATAAGGCGCTTATCAGTTTGTATGAGCAAGGATCTAAGAGCGAGTGGAATAAGGTTTTGTTCATCAGGTTTTACATATCTCGACCATAAAACCCGGGGAACAGTTCCAAACATTGCACCTCCATCAACTTTGAAGTTGGCTATATTGAAAGAGAATAATTTCATGAAATTTATTGCTAATGAGTATATTATTGATTTATAATGACCATTTAATTTCTCAAAATTAGCAATGATATTAAAGGCTTCCTTGTTTTTTCATAAATTCAGGCCAAATTTTATCGATATGAGGATACATTTTATTGCAGTAGGTGGTGCTATTATGCATAATCTGGCTATAGCACTTCATAAGCAAGGACACATAATAACAGGATCAGATGATGAAATATTTGACCCAGCCAGATCTAATCTGGAAAAATATGGTTTACTTCCTGACGTTGAGGGTTGGAAAGCTGAACGGATCAATGCTGATCTGGATATTATAATTCTTGGTATGCACGCCAGACCTGATAACCCGGAGCTGGAAAGAGGCAGGTCTTTAGGAATCAAAATTTATTCTTTCCCCGAGTTTATGTATGAGCAAACTCGTAATAAAAAAAGAATTGTAATAGGTGGCAGTCATGGTAAGACTACTACCACAGCAATGATAATGCATGTCTTAAAAGATCTTGATATCCCGCATGATTATTTGGTTGGTTCCTCATTAGAGGGCTATGAAACCATGGTTGGTTTTTCCGATGACAGCAAAGTAGCAATATTTGAAGGGGATGAGTATCTAACAAGCCCACTTGATCCGAGGCCTAAATTCCATTTGTATAAGCCTCATCTGGCTCTTGTTACAGGAGTTGCCTGGGATCATGTGAATGTATTTCCTACTTGGGATTTCTATAAGAAGCAATTTGAGATTTTTGCCGGCATGATTGAGGAAGGTGGAAGTTTTATTTATTTTGATGGAGATGAAGTTCTAAGGGATATTTCGAGTAAGCTTAGAGAGGATATTGAAGCTGTACCTTATAATTGTGTAAAGGCTGAGATCAGTGAAGGTCAAACCTATATTATCGAAGAGGGACGGACCATGATACCTTTTTTTGGCAAGCACAATCTGCAGAATATGGCAGGAGCTTGGGAAGTATGTAAAAGGCTGAATATCTCAAAATTGGATTTTCTGTCGGCGATACAAAGTTTTACCGGTGCAGGCAAAAGACTGGAGAAAATCTATTCTGATGATTCAAAAATCGTTTTCAGGGATTTTGCACATGCTCCCTCAAAAGTAAGGGCAACAGTGCAGGCCGTTAAGGAACAGTATCCTGATAAAAAACTATATGCCTGCCTGGAGCTTCATACTTTCAGTAGCTTAAATAAGGAATTCCTACCCCAATATTCCGGTGCAATGGATAAGGCAGATGAGGCTGTGGTCTTCTTTAATCCTGATGTTGTAAAACACAAAAAACTACCCGAAATAACATCCGCAGACATAATGCAATCCTTTAACAGGGAGGATCTTAAGGTTTATTCAGATGCGAAGGATCTGCAAAGTTGGGTCAGCGGGGTAAATACCAAAGAAGGTATTGTCCTAATGATGAGTTCGGGGAATTTTGGAGGAGTTGAGATAAAATAAGGCGTAAGCCATACGCCTTACGCCTTACCAATGTCTATTTCAGTACAAGGCTCTCAATAAAGAACTCCATCATTCTGGCACTATTCACACCTGTATGCCCTCTGTCTGGACCAACTTGAACCTGGAAATATTTTCCAGCTCTTTGTAGTGCCTGAATAAGTTGTAGTGAATTGGAGGGATGAACATTATTATCCTGTGTGCCGTAATAAATCATAAGATCTCCTTTGAGATTCTCAGCATAATTCATTAGCGAACCAGCTTCATATCCTGCTTTGTTGGTTGATAATAATCCGCAAAAACGTTCAGCATATATATCATCATAATGTCGGAAATCTGTAACGGCTGAATTTGCACATGCTGCTTGATATACATCTGGATGCTGTAAAATTGCTGCAGCCGAAGAGGTTCCACCATATGATGTTCCAGAAATACCAACTTTGTTCTTATTAAAATATGGTCTGTTCCACAAAGATTTTACTCCTTCAGCCATATCAGCTATTTCAAGCTTGATAAGGTTACCGTATGTTGGATCCATATATCTTTTTCCCCGGCCAGCAGCAGTTCGTGAGTCAAAACCACCATAAAGGAAACCATATTCAGTCCGAGCATTTGGTAAAGTGAAATTCTCCCTTGCAGCATTGGTTTCAGGACCACCATAAACACCTATCAGCATAGGATATTTTTTATCTGGATCAAAATTGGAGGGGAAGTGTAGCATCCCATATAAAATTGTTTCTCCATCAGTTGCTTTATAGGTAATCATTTCAACTGTTTTAAGTCCAAGTTCATTAAACTTTGTCATATCACTTTTTGCCAGTTCAGCCAGTACTTTCCCATTTCTCGTCTTAACAAGCGTTGATACCGGTGGAATGTTGTGTGTTTGAGCTACATCGATGAAATACTTTGAATCAGGAGATAATTGTACTCTATGGTTATAAGCCGGATTGGTTAATAGTAGGTCACCTTTTCCGTCAAGTCCTACCTTATGGAATTGCATTTTCATATGGTTATCACCACTGCGGGCCATATAATATAATATTCCAGCCTCTTCATCAAGCTTAACAATATTGGAAACTTCAAAATCATGATTTGTAAGAGTGGAAAGTAATTCACCACTTAAATTGTATAGGTAAAAGTTTTTATAACCCGTTCTTTCTGAAGTCCAGATAAAACGATTATTGTCGGAGAGGTATCTAATAGAAGGAGAGTTAGATGTATAGCTTGCTAACCATTCTTCATGAATAATAACACGGCATTCTCCGGTAACAGGATCTCCTGCACACCATTCCATAATATCCTGCTTACGATTTGTGCGGTGAAAAAGAAGTTCCATCCCTACAGGTGCCCAGTTAATACCATATATATATTCTCCTACATCATAATTTCCAAAAGGCTTGCCATTTCTTACATCAAATTTGGTCTCCTTTTTTGTCTCTAAATCATAAACAAATAAGTCTACAGGTGGATTTTCTGATCCAACCTTCACATATGATTCAGTATCCAATGAGTCCTGAATTTTAGTTTGATTGTGTAATACATAATAAACTTTCGCATCTGTTTCATCAAAACGATAATAAGCAATTTTTTTACTGTCTGGTGACCACCACATTGCATCTCTTTGACTCAGCTCTTCTCCATAGGTCCAGCTGGCTGTTCCATACTTAATTTTGCCTTTACCCTTTGTTGTAATTGCCCTGACATTTGTGCCATCAGGATTACTTAACCACATGTTATTATCCTTATAAAAGGCTTTTAATTTCCCGTCTGGGGAAATTGCTGATGTATATTGTCTACCCCTCTGTGGTTTCTCACCTGTACCTCTGTTACCTCTTCTGGCAAATCGTGATTGTCCTCCAGTTTGTTCTCCTGCTCCTTCAACTTCGGTTCTTTTATTAGTGGCTAAAACATATTTATAATTTTTTCCGTTAAAACTGTATGTGAAAGATTTCATATCTTCCGCCCAACTAGCATTAACGGTTCCCATAATTACAGAACCCCTGATCTTTGGACTCATCTCTGTATATCTGTCATAGCCTGGCATACTTGGAAGTCTGTCCTGTGCCACAATTACAGTATTAGATCCTATAAATAAAAATATCAGAAGAATAATAATTGATAAAGTGTTTTTGGTTTTTAGATTTTTCATGATAGATTTGGTTTGTTCAGACCCAAAATTGGTACAAAAAAATTATCCTGTATCAGGATCTGGTTGATTATTAACATCTTTTAACAGATTTCAGAGATAACCAAGATATTAAATGGCACTGTTTATTATTGATTCTATCAATTCCTGTTTGCCTGATTGAAGTTCTGGTTCTCCAACTTTTTCTGCCAGGTTTGCAAGATCATCAATGCTCAGTTTTCCATTTTCAAAATCTAAGCCGGTTCCATCCTTATAAGAAATATATCTATTATCTCGGAAATCCATTATTCTCTTCTCATTCAATAGTTTGTCAGCTATAAACAGAGCCCTGGCGAAAGTATCCATACCAACAATATGGCCGATGAAAAGATCTTCCAGGTCTGTTGAATTGCGACGAAGCTTGGCATCGAAATTAAACCCTCCTGATCCTATGCCATCAGATTCCAGAACAACTATCATTCCTTCAATAGCCTCGTAAAGGTTTGTTGGGAAGTTATCTGTATCCCATCCATTTTGTGATTCACCATGATTAGCATCGATGCTTCCCAGTAAACCTGCATCCGCGGCTGTTCTTAGGTCATGGGCGAAGCTATGACCGGCTAATGTAGCATGATTAGCCTCAATATTTAGTTTGAAGTCTTTTTCCAGGCCGTATTTTTGCAGGAAGCCCAATACGGTTGCCGAATCGAAATCATATTGATGAAGAGATGGTTCCATTGGTTTTGGCTCAATAAGGAAGGTGCCTTCGAATCCAATTTTTCGACCATAATCTCTTGACATCTGGAGAAAACGTCCCAGGTGATCAAGCTCTTTTTTCATATTGGTATTCATAAGGAAACTGTATCCTTCCCGTCCTCCCCAGAAAACATAGTTTGCACCACCAAGGGCAACTGTTGCATCCAGGGCTGCTTTAACCTGAGCACCGGCATGACAAACAACCTCAAAATTTGGGTTGGTGGCAGCACCATTCATATATCTTGGATTAGAAAAGAGGTTGGCTGTTCCCCATAATAATTTGACGCCAGTTTTTTCCTGATATTGTCCGGCAAGATCTACTATCTCTTTCAGGTTATTCTCAGATTCTTTAATGCTTTTCCCCTCTGGAGCAATATCCCTGTCGTGGAAACAGTAAAAGGGGATACTCATTTTTGTCATGAACTCAAATGCTGCTTCCAGCCTTGCTTTTGCGTTTTCCATTGGCTTGTCGGACACATCCCAGGGGAAAATCCTTGTGCCTGAACCAAAAGGATCGGATCCTGCATTGCACATGCTATGCCAATAAGCCATGGCAAAACGAAAGTGTTCCTTCATAGTCTTGTCGCCAACCACGTAGTTTTCATCATAATAGCGGAAAGCAAGGTGATCCTCTGTTGCCGGCCCTTTATAAGTAATTTCATTGATACCCGGGAAATATTCTTTTGTAAACATATTTTGGTGATTTATTTATTGTTTAACATACTTTTTAATTCATTCTTCCATTGATGATAAAGTTCGGAATAAATATCCGTAATCAGGGGATTTGGTTTAATTGACTTTAGCGATTTTAGTGATGCAAATGCTTCATCAGTACTATTGTATATCCCCGCGCCTATACCAGCTCCCCTTGCTGCGCCAATGGCTCCGTCGGTATTGTAAAGCTCAACAGTAGTGTTAGTTACACTGGCAAATATTTCGCAAAATAATTCACTCTGAAACATGTTGGCCATTCCTGCACGTACTGTTTGAGTCAATACTCCAAGGTCTCTCATCGCTTCAAAGCCATAATTCAGGGCGAATATTATACCTTCCTGTGCTGCCCTTACTATGTGGGCACGACCGTGACGATTAAAGTCAATATTGTTTAGGCTGCCACCAAAGGGTTTGTTCTGAAATATTCTTTCTACTCCATTTCCAAAAGGGAATATCCTGAGGCCGTCTGATCCTGCCGGGACAGATGCAGCCAATTCATTCATTTCAGGATAACTGATTTGGCCTCCAAAAAGCTGGTTTTTCAACCAGCTGTACAAAATACCTGTCCCATTAATACAAAGTAAGACTCCCAATCTGGCTTCTTCCTTAGAATGATTAACATGTGCAAACAGGTTTACCCGGGATTGACTATCGTGATTGAGCCGGTCGAGAATTCCATAAATGACCCCTGATGTTCCGGCTGTTGCAGCTAGTTCACCAGGTTTGAATACATTTAAACTAAGTGCATTATTAGGCTGATCGCCAGCTCTGTAACTGATGGGAATGCCAGCTGGCAGGCCTGTTTCTTTAGAGGCTATAGCACTAAGCTCACCCTGAATGCTAAAGGTTGGAACCTCCGGAGGAAGAACATTTGTGTCAAGTCCATAGTGATTCATCAAATCATCAGATACCTTATGATTTTTAAAGTCCCAAAAAATCCCTTCTGATAAACCTGATACTGTTGTATTCAACTCCCCGCTTAGGCGATATGCAATATAATCGCCGGGCAGCATAGCATATTTTATCTTATCAAAAATATCTGCTTCATTATTCTTAACCCATGCTAATTTGGAGGCCGTGAAATTACCCGGGCTGTTAAGCAGTTGCTTAAAACACTTCTCATGGCCAATAGTATTAAAGGCTTCCTCTCCTGTTTCTGCAGCCCTGCTGTCGCACCATATTATGGATGGCCTAAGTACTTTGTGTCCCTTGTCGAGTAATACAAGCCCATGCATTTGATAGGAAATACCTATTGCCTTTATATCCTTTAATCCTGATTTTTCTTCTGTAAGCTTAGATATGGCTTCCTTTACATGAAACCACCAGCTCTCCGGATCTTGTTCTGCCCATCCGGGTTGCGGTGTGTTTATAAGCATTTCTTTATCAGGGGATTGGGCTGCTCCGACAGCCTCGCCGGTGTCCGAGTCAACCAAGGCTGCCTTTATGGATGATGATCCGATATCAAGCCCAAGGAGGTAATTTTTATTGTTCATTTACAAGTAATAAATATAATATAAAAACGAGTAAATAAATTACCCGATAATATTTGATTCTATAATACTAAGCCAAACGCCATATGCTTCGGTCCATATTTCCTGATCTTT
>CAYXQX010000008.1:0-7215 GCA_964467485.1 uncultured Porphyromonadaceae bacterium
TTGGAATTAAATAATACAAATCTATAGCATGCACTCCGTATACTAAAAGAAAAAAAGAATTATTAGTAATAATTAACAATAATTAACAGTGCTTTAAATTCAAGGGATCCAGAACGTTTTTCACCCGAAATCTATAACGCAAAATGATCACTAAGATTGTATTAGAACAGATATTTCATCAATAACTTTTTTAGCCAATTCTTGCGATTCATTTTCCGATCCGGATTCAGTATAAACCCTGAGAATAGGTTCGGTATTGGATTTTCGAAGATGTATCCACCCATTGGGTAAATCAATTTTTACTCCATCCCTTAAATCAGGATCTTTATCCTGATATTTGAAAGCTACTTGCTTGAGAATCTTATCCGCCTGACCTAAATCATTAAGAACAATTTTATTCTTACTCATGAAATACACAGGGTATCGTCCTTTTAACTCACTCATTGTAACCTCCCTTGACGCCAAATGACTTAGAAAAAGTGCAATACCAACCAAGGCATCCCTCCCATAATGAAGCTCGGGATAAATTATACCTCCATTACCCTCTCCTCCAATTACTGCCTGCTGCCGATTCATAGCTTCCACAACATTAACTTCCCCTACAGCGGAGGCCGTGTATTCACAACCATAACCAAGAGTAACATCTCGCAGAGCTCTACTGGATGACAAATTCGATACTGTACTCCCTGGCGTATGACTTAGTACATAATCTGAAACCGCTACTAAGGTGTACTCTTCACCAAACATCTGCCCATTTTCACTAACCAGCGCAAGACGGTCTACATCAGGATCAACAACTATGCCCAAATCTGCCGCACTGTCTCTAACTTTGTCAGAAATCTCCGTGAGATTTGCAGGAAGAGGCTCAGGATTATGGGCAAATAATCCATCAGGTTTGCAGTTAATGCAAATTATATTTTTCACACCAAGAGCTTGAAGCATGGCAGGTATTGCAAAACCACCCACCGAATTAACTGCATCAACAACTATGGTGAAATCTGCCTTCTCAATTAAATCCTTCCTTACTAAGGATAACTCCATAATGGCATTAATGTGGCTTTCCAAAAAATCTTTTCGCTCAATTGTCCCTAAATTTTCTATCCCAGAATAACTAAATCTTCCTGCAGCAACTTTGTTGAGAAGATTAACCCCATCCTCCTCTGAAAAAAATTCACCCCTTGAGTTTAATAATTTTAAAGCATTCCAGTTACCCGGATTATGAGAGGCAGTTAATATAATCCCACCTTGAGCCTCAAAACCAATAACAGCCATTTCAACCGTGGGAGTAGTGGCTAAGCCTAATTCGATTACATCCAGACCTATCATACACAATGTACTGGTAACCAGTGGTTCAATAAGAGGCCCTGTGGTCCTGGCATCCCTGCCGACAACAACCTTACACTTCTTACTCCCATCATTACCAGACATATCTTTTATCATCTGTCCAAAGGCAGAAACAAATAAAACCAGGTCAATCGGAGTTAATCCTTGATTAGGTAAACCTCCAATGGTGCCACGTATTCCAGATATCGATTTAATTAAGCTCATATTTTTCAGCTTTAATGATGAAACAAAAATCATCAATTTTTTTCATACCAACAATTGATAGAAAAATAATTGAAATAGAGTAACATAGTGATGTATTGCTTAAAATTTCGGAAATTTGCAAAATAATAAATATCAACGATGCAGAAAAAACCAGAATCCAAAGACTCAAAAGACGACCTTGGAATAAGACTTAATAAATACATTGCAGGCTCCGGCAAATGCTCCCGTAGAGAAGCAGATGAGCTGATACGAACGGGACGAGTTATGGTAAATCAAAAAATAGTTACCGAACTCGGAACCAAGGTAGGATTTAAGGATAAGGTGATGGTCGACAAGGAACTGCTGCACGGTGAAAAAAAGGTATACATCTTATTAAACAAGCCAAAAGATGTTATAACCACTACAGATGATCCGCAGGGAAGAAAAACTGTTCTTGATATCATTAAAGTACCGGGGAATCAAAGAGTATTCCCCGTTGGCCGATTGGATAGAAATACAACAGGTGTGCTTTTATTAACTAATGATGGGGATCTGACCAGCAAACTGACGCACCCAAAGTACAATGTGAAGAAAATATATGAAATTCACCTAAATAAGGGACTAAAAGAAGAAGACATAGAGAAGCTAAGCCAAGGTATAGAATTGGAGGACGGCTTATTAAAAATCGACAAAATATCTTTTTTAGATCCTAACAACCATAAGGAGCTTGGGGTGGAAATCCACAGTGGTCGTAACCGAATAATAAGAAGAAGCTTTGAATTTCTTGGATATGAGGTCATTAAACTCGATAGGGTGATGTTCGCCGGTTTAACAAAGAAAAATCTTCCTCGTGGCAAGCATAGAATTTTGAGTTCCAGAGAAGCAAGTTTTTTGAAAATGAACAGGCCAGAAAAATAAACCCCTTACCCCCAAATTAATAGATTCGCATAATGACACATAGAGCCGGTTTTGTAAACATTGTTGGGAACCCAAATGTTGGGAAATCAACTATAATGAATGCCTTGGTTGGTGAGAAGATTTCTATTATTACTTCGAAATCCCAGACGACCAGGCACCGAATAATGGGAATCGTTAATGGTGAGGACTTTCAAATAGTTTATTCTGATACACCCGGTGTGATCAAGCCAAACTACCACCTGCAAAAACATATGCTGAGCTTCTCCCGATCTGCCCTGGTAGATGCTGATGTGCTCCTTTACGTTACCGATGTTGTTGAGAAAATAGATAAAAATCAGGATTTCCTTGAAAAGGTAAAAGGAGCAGAAATGCCAGTATTGCTTATAATTAATAAAATTGACCTGGGAAATCAGGAACTATTAGAAGAGTTAGTAGCAGAATGGAAAATATTACTCCCAAACGCCGAAATATTTCCTTCATCAGCACTAAGGAATTTCAATCTCGACAATATCCTTAAAAGGATTAAGGAACTACTCCCGGAAAGCCCTCCTTACTTCGACAAAGACCAACTAACAGATAAATCGGAGAGATTCTTTGTTACCGAGATCATCAGAGAAAAAATATTAAAGAATTATCAAAAAGAAATTCCGTATTCCGTGGAACCCGTAGTTGAAGAATTTAAACGCAGTGAAAACATTATACGAATACGAACGGTTATACATGTTGAAAGGGATTCACAAAAAGGCATTATAATAGGAAAAAAAGGAGCTGCCTTGAAAAAAACCGGAATTGAGGCGAGAAAAGATTTAGAGGCATTTTTTGATACACAGATTCATCTCGAATTATTTGTTAAAGTTTCTAAAGACTGGCGGGAAAAACCGTTAATACTTAGATCGTTCGGGTATGATCAGTAAGGTCCGGTTTTTGATGTAAAAAAAATATAATATGGGAAATATCGTAGCTATAGTGGGAAGGCCTAATGTAGGCAAATCAACTTTATTTAATCGCCTGACAGAGTCGAGGAAAGCGATTGTGCATGAATCCAGCGGGGTAACACGCGACAGACATTACGGGAAATCCGAATGGAACGGAAAGGAGTTTTCTGTTATCGATACTGGTGGATATATTAATAATTCCGAAGACGTCTTTGAGGAAGAAATCAGAAAACAGGTATTACTGGCACTTAATGAAGCACAAAGCATACTACTGGTGGTGGATGTGGAGGCCGGAATAACTGATCTTGATGACACTATGGCCAAACTGCTCAGGAAAACTAATAAACCTGTACTAGTGGTTGTTAACAAGGTTGATAACTCAGATAGAATTATCGACTCCCATGTTTTTCACGCTTTGGGATTGGGAGAACTTTATCCGGTATCATCCATTAGCGGAAGCGGAACAGGTGAGTTGCTGGATGACCTGGTTAAAACATTTGACAATGACCCCGTTGATACGGAAGAAAATGTTCCGAGATTTGCCATTGTTGGCCGACCAAATGTAGGGAAATCATCACTGATCAATGCTCTCCTTGATGAGGAAAGAAATATTGTAACTCCTATTTCTGGTACTACCAGAGACACTGTTCCCGCCAGATATAATAAATATGGACTCGATTTTTATCTGATTGATACAGCCGGCCTGAGAAAAAAAGCCAAGGTTAAGGAAAATGTTGAATTCTACTCTACCATGAGATCTATCAGGGCAATCGAATCAGCTGATGTATGTCTCCTGATGATTGATGCAGAGGATGGTATTAAATCTCAGGATATAACCATTTTCGGGCTTATCCAGAAAAATCACAGGGGAGTGGTTATCCTGGTAAATAAATGGGACCTTATCGAAAAAGATAATAAAACTACTAATGATTTCCTGAAAGAATTACAAAACAGGATAGCTCCATATACCGATGTTCCGGTTATTTTTACTAGTGCCTTAACCAAACAAAGAATATTCAAGGCCCTTGAAGCTGCAGTTGAGGTGTTTGGAAACATGAAGCAAAAAATCGCAACATCCAAGCTTAACGATCTTGTCCAGGAAGCTGTTGAATCTACTCCGCCTCCTTCCGTGAAAGGGAAATTTATCCGGATTAAATATGCAAGCCAATTGCCTAATCCAACCCCGGTTTTCGCTTTCTTTTGCAATCTACCTCAGTACATCAAGGATCCATATAGAAGATATCTTGAAAATCGTATTAGAGAAAAATTTAATTTTAAGGGTGTTCCCCTTCAACTGTATTTTAGAAAAAAATAGAAAAATGATTAAGGTCTGGAAAATATTAATTGCTCTTATCTTGGCCTCAATATTTATGTCTCAATGCCAGAAAATAGAGAATTATCCTGATGAACCTCAAATAGAATTTTTAGAAGTCATTGTTAAAGACTCAATCGATGTCCTGGATAATAAAATCAAACATGTTACTCTCAAATTCAAAGTGATAGACGGTGATGGAGATATCGGATTAAATGAATATGACACACTCGGACCCTTTAGCCGCGACAGTTCCTATTATTATAATCTGTTTATTAAGGAGTATGAAAAAATAGACGAGGAATTTGTTGAAGTGAAAGATAATGAGTTTCCCAGAAATTACAGAATCCCAGACTTAACCCCGGAAGGGCAAAACAAAACATTGATTGCAAATGTTTCTGTGGAAATGGAATATGGTTTCAGCGACCAGATACCCTTGCGATTCACAGAATTTAAATATTACTTCAAACTGGCTGACCGAAGTTTCAATTTCAGTAATACGGATACAAGCTCAGTAATTGTTTTTTAGATCATTATAAAGTATTTTGATAAATTGGTAGGCTAATACAAAAGGTACTACCCTCTTCTTCACTTTTCTCATACCATATTTTCCCTCCTGACGACTCAATTATTCCTTTTGAGATAGCCAGACCAAGACCCATCCCACTTGTTTTTGTAGTGAAATTTGGCTGGAATAATTTCTCACTAATAGTCGGTTCAACCCCACCGCCATTATCATTAAATGAAATGAATACATCTGAACCTTCAACCCTTAAATCAATCATTACCTGAGGCTTGCGCGACCTAGGAGTTGCCTGAAAAGCATTCTTTAAAAGATTGCTGAAAACCTGTTGCAATTGCTCTTCATCAACACAAACAGGTATTGGTGTACCAATGCTGCCTGAGACTTCAATTTTGCCTGTTTCCGAAATTTCAAAAAGCGCAACACTCTTTTTAACCCTGTGCACAATGTCCACTACTTTAAGTCGTGATTGAGGCATACGGGCAAACTGAGCAAATTCATCTGCAATAGCAGATAAGGAGTTAATCTGTTCAACCAGGGTTTGACTTACCCGCTTAAAATAGACCTCCCAATCCTCAGCCTTATCATTCCATGCCCTTTGCAAATGCTGAATACTGAGTTTCATTGGAGTTAAAGGGTTCTTTATTTCATGGGCAATTTGTCGTGCCATCTCCCTCCAGGCTGTCTCTCTTTCCGACTTAGCCAACTTACCAGCACTTATCTCAAGCTCGTCAACCATACGGTTATATGATTTCACAAGACTTCCAATTTCATCTTTCTTATTATATGCTATGGTCTGATTCAATCCACCAAGCTCCATTTTGGCAAACTTCTCCTGCAGTAGCCTCAGGGGCTTCGTAACCTGGTTGCCCAGAAAGACAGCCAATAACACCACAACAAAGATTAGCAGAAAATAAACATTGAGAATAGCTACAATGAATGTCGATATTTCTTGGCGTATAATAGACTGCTTGGCAAAGTAAGGCAAATTCAAGTAAGCAATGAGCTCATTATTAATATTATAAAACGGCGCGTAAGCCGACCAATATCCCATTTCGCCAATCTTCTCAAAATGAACATATTCCATTTGATTATGAACAGAGAGCTCATGATATGCATATGGATCCATTTTTCTATTGATCAACTGCCTGTCAAAAACCTCAGGCCTTGATGTTGCCATAATCTCACCATAAGGATCAAATAGATTGATATCAGAGTTAAACACAAAAGAAAACTTAACCAGTAAATCTCCTAAGGAAGGATATGACTCAGAACTCCAATCAGCATTCAATATTGGTTCTTCATTTAACTTATGCTTTAGCTCAATTAAAACAGACTGTGTTTTCTCAGCAATATTATTCCTATTTGTTTTGTCATACAGATCAACAATATAATACGTCATCCCTCCTCCAATCAATATGAACGAAACAAGAAAAACACTGACCATAATAAACTCAATTTTTTTCTTCAACCCGCTATCCGGCCCTCCCACTTGATAAGGCAAATAATAAATCGATGAAACAACCAACCATAAGACATACAAAAGAACAAATACATAGGAAAAGGATAAAATATGATCCCACAATCTAAATTTAGGATTACTAAGTATTATTGTTTGATGAGAATTAAGCTTGTATATCTGATGTTCATAATTATCCTCAAGGAAAGAAAAAATTCGTCCAGTTTCTTGGGGATAATTTCCGCTAGTCATGCTGTATACATATTCACCTGCCTTACTAACAAGTTTCCCATCCTCATATTTCGCATAAGAATATCCTTGAATCATACTGTCACGACGATTTATAGCTCCAGATATTAAAAGATCAGGGTACCCTAATTCTTGTGGCAGTAATTTTGAGTCAAGAGATATAAACAGATGAATAACATTTGAACTATCCTGATTATAAAATGGATATTTCGCTGTGTAATTAATATAGCCATCAAAGTTGTCCAGATAATAAAAACTAGTCCCGGCTATTTGCTTTCCCACCAGTTGTATT
>CAYXQX010000008.1:7225-15900 GCA_964467485.1 uncultured Porphyromonadaceae bacterium
GACCATCAAAAAAATTAAGACATGGCTCCTCCCTATCTTCCAATATTATAGAAACAGGGTTAATCGAGTCACATAAATTGGCGCTAAACTCGTATCGATTCCAATAGAATCCAAAATAATTTGAATGCACATAGGAGTCGATAAAACTCTCTGATATTGTTGTATTTAGAACTAATCGGGCTAATTCTTCATCAGCCACTATTTCTGCATCAATTCCTGGAAATAACATCTCAGCTATCTGGTCATGTTCATTCGCCAGGTTATCAAGCAACTGGCTCTTAATAAGGCTCTCCTTTTGTTGATTAGTGCAATAAAATAATTGTATCAGGAAAATCGATCCTATTAATATAACAATAACTGAGTATGAGTGATTGAGCCTTTCTTGCCCGTTGAATGCAGCTAAACTGAAAATGGCTATTAATATTAGAAAAAGAGCCATGCCTAAAATCTGCGGCACATAGCCAAAAAACCTACTGAATATTAACACTATTATCAGGCTTACAATCATTACTAAGAATACTCTGGAAATGTTGTAATGAGGTACCAGCTGACTAATAATTGCTCTCACAAAAAAAAGAAAGGCCGCTAATATTATAATAAAGAATGTCAAATCAGAAAGGTTGGAGATACTAATCGTCAGCACCTTATGAACTTCAAACAAGGATTCCCTTTCAGATAGTATATTTTCAAACAACCATGACATTCCAAAAAACACCAGAAGGATGCCTGTCCATCCAACTATGGTTAAGCTATCTAGAAACCTCTGGTTAGCCGATTCTCCCTCTTTTCTGAGCTTGCTTGGGAAAAGTGTAAAGACATTACGAAAATTAAACGCCAGAAGAAAAATAAATACCCCAGTCAGGATAAGATCACCATGTGAATTGAAAAAGAAAGTACCATTACTGAAAGAGTTAAAAAACGGTGTTTCATATAGAGGTCCCGGTAAACTAAATTTAATCATCAGCCACCTGAACAAAATAAGATCGGCAGCCAAAGCTAACAACCACCAGTTACTTTTCCACCTGCTTGATCCATAAACAAACAGATCCTGGACAAAAAGCAGGAAAGCCAAAATCAACAAGAGGTACAGAATGATGACAGCAATATCCTTGCCCGACATTGAACCCTCAGATTTTGTGGGGATAAGGTTATACAGATCATTCCCAGCATTATCCCTAACCGTTAATATATTTTCCCCAGAATGTTCTGTGACAGTATAATCTGATGCAATTCCAGAACCAAGTAAAAAATCGTTTGAAAGAAATTCATTTTCATAAGGATAAGCCCGCTGTAAAGGGGCTATGCCAATAACCTTATAATCATTTTCCCTAATCTCCCTGCATATACCCCAGGTATTGGATGTGAAAAACGCCCCTTCTTTGAAATTATTGGCATCATAGTCTGCTAATATTGGTATAGAATTATCAGACCATAAAACCAAAGAGTCTTTCTCAAAAACATAAATAGAATAGGCTTTTCGGGTAGTCAGTTCTTCAATATAATAATCATACTCACGCATCAGATAGTTAAAATCCGACCCTTTCAATACTTCCTTAACCGACTCAAGATCTTTATCTAATGCTCTCAGAACCTTCTCCGTTTTCCGGCTTATCTGTTTAAGGGATCTTGTTGATTCAGAACCCTCATATCCAGGCCTGCTCATCCAAACGGCAGATATTAATAACAATACTGTAATCCACAAAAAACGGGTTAATTTTAAAATTTCCTTAACCCTTGTATCGGAATTCAAGGTCATAATCAATAAATAATGACTATTAGGGCACAAATATCGCGCCTAAAACAAAGTCTGAAAATTACAAAAAACATTCTCAACATTGCCTCCAGACGAATATCAATTGGCCAAACAGGTGTTTTTTTTGTGTTTCTTTGTATTTTTAAAGGATATATTTTAATTATGGATCAGGTCTTACTCGATGGTTTTATTCGGAAAGCTCTTTTAGAAGATATAGGTGAAGGTGACCACACCAGCATTGCTTGTGTTCCTGAGAATCTATTTGGGAGTGCCGAATTATTAGTCAAACAGACAGGCATTCTGGCGGGAGTTGAGGTTGCCCAAACAGTTTTCAACCTGGCTGATCACAGATTAAGTTGTGATGTCAAGATTCATGACGGGTCAGAGATCAATCATGGAGATATTGTTTTTCACCTCCATGGCCCTCGCAGGTCAATTCTTAAATCAGAAAGACTGGCTTTAAACATTATGCAAAGAATGAGTGGTATTGCTACTCTAACATCGCAATATGTGAAAATGATTGATGGAACCAAAGCCACGATTCTTGACACGAGGAAAACCACACCCAATATGCGCTTTCTGGAAAAGGAGGCTGTTAGAATTGGGGGTGGGAATAATCATAGAATGGGACTTTATGATATGATTATGATTAAAGATAACCACATTGATTATGCCGGTGGGATTGAAACGGCAATTCAGAATACCGCAAATTACCTAAAACGCATTGACAAGAATTTGAAGATAGAAATTGAAGCCAGAAATTTTGATGAACTCGTAGAAATTTTGAGAATCGGAGGGATTCAACGTATCATGCTCGATAATTTTTCTCCTGATGAAACCAGGCTGGCTGTGAAAATGATAGATGGCAAATATGAAACTGAATCATCAGGAGGTATTAATTTAAACACAATTAGAGAATATGCTGAGGCAGGGGTGGATTATATTTCTGTTGGAGCTCTGACACATCAGATTTCCAGCTTGGATTTGAGCCTGAAAGCTTTTTGAAATGAATAAAGCAGAACAATATCCAAAATTTAACAGACTGATCCGTAAAGTGGTGGTCTATTTTAGACGTGCCAGTTTACCCGGATTTGATAAAGTTGCGATTTGGGATGTTCTCACTTTCTTTATCAGAGGGCTTATAAATGGTGCCTTAACAACAAGAGCCAAGGCAGTGGCTTACAACTTTTTTCTCGCTGTTTTCCCAACCCTTTTAGTTCTGTTCACGATAATACCCTTCATACCCATAGATAATTTCCAGGAAGTTCTATTAACTACCATAAAAGACTTTCTACCCATCAATGTCTATTACACTGTTAAAGATACGGTTGAAGAAATCATAACAAAGAGAAGAACTGACCTCTTGTCTGTAGGTTTTGTTTTTGCCTTGATTTTTGCTGTGAATGGTATCTCTACCCTTATTGTTGCATTTAATGCTTCTTATCATCACGTTGAATCGCGAAAGTGGATATATCAGCAACTAATATCCATTTTACTGGTATGGATCTTTTTCTTTCTGATTGCTATGGCGGTTTTAATGATAATCTTCAGTGGCTGGGTAATTAATTATTTGGAATTAAAAGAAATACTAACAAGCAAGTTCATTATTGCGATCCTTCAAAATGGAAAGTGGATTATTATTGTAAGTATGATATTTTTAGCTTTTTCATTCCTCTACTATCTAGCCCCGGCAAGAAGACAAAAATTCAGATTCATTTCAGCCGGCTCAACACTTGCAACACTTTTTATGGTTCTAACATCTGTTGGTTTCTCAGCCTTCCTGAATAATTTCGGCCAATACAACAAACTGTTCGGTTCCATTGGAACATTTATGGCTTTCCTGATTTGGATATACGCCAACTCTCTGGTTTTGGTAATTGGTTTTGAGCTTAATGCATCCATTAAAAACGCCAGAATAAACAAAACAGGATCATAGTATTATTGATACAATCTACAATACTACATATGATGAAGATACTTGTAAACCAGTTTTCTGATCTCCTCAGTATTACCAAGTAGTTTTTCGCTTAGCCCCTTGTCCTTATAGGCTTTAAGGGTTTTAATAAAATTATCTATTGTTCCTGCAGGAAAAACACCATCCTCCTCAAAAACCTCTCTCTTCTTTTCCAAACGCTTAGCTGAATCAACACAACAGTCGGGCAACTGCTCGAAGGAATCGAGCTTAGACTTATTCGAATCCTGGAAAATGTTGATATCAACATAAAGCTCTTCAGCTTTCTCAAGACCATCCTCCATCTCAAGACCATATTGAGCGGCTATTATCAATCCGGCAAAAAGATGGTAAAGATCAGCTGAACCATCAGGAGATCTTATCTCAACTGTTTGTTTACTATCTGAATATCTGGCATCTACCTCATCCAGAGGATTAGCATCTGTAATCATATTACCAGCCTTTATCCAGCCAAGTGGAACCCTTACCAGAACTGAACGGTTCCTGTCACCCCAACAAACATTGGTGGGTGCTTCCTGATGAGGAACAAGCCGTAAATAAGATGTTGGTATTGTATTTCCAAATGCCGTGATGGCTGGAGCCAGATCCATTAAACCGGCGATCATTCTTCTGGCAACCCCACTTAACTCGTCGTTTTCTACCATCAGATTATTTCCATCCTTCTCCAGCATCATATGTACGTGTAGCCCTGATCCTGCCTTTCCAGTAGTTATCTTTGGTGCAAAGCTTAGGTTAACATTGTAATTATTCCCCAGGCTCCTTAATATCCATTTGGCAACAACCAGCTGATCCACTGCGTCTTCGGCGTCCACAGGAAGAAACTCTATCTCATGCTGTTCAAAACTCTCTGCATCAGTGGAAAAGTTACCAACCTCAGAGTGACCATACTTTATTTTTCCTCCACACCTGGAAATCAGTTCCATAGCTTCTACTCTGAGAAACTCAAAATTTGAAAAGGGAGCCGAGGAATGGTATCCCTTCTGGTCAAGACCAGGGTATAATTCTTCCTTAACACCCTGGACGTAATATTCAAGCTCCCCCATTGCCTTGAAAGTAAATCCTGTTTTTTTCTTGAATCTTGAATGGGCCTTTTTAAGTATATACTCCGGAGCACTTTCAAGTGGCTTTCCCTCGCTGGTGTAAAAAGAACACAAAATATCTAAGGCAGGAATCTCGGAGAAAGGATTAAGAAATGCAGTTCTATATCTTGGGACAACATAAAGATCACTGGACCCGGTTCCAATATATGAGAACACACTGGATCCGTCTACTCTCTCCCCGGTTGACAGAATTGAAACCAGATGATCTATCCCATTGAGCATGAAATTGAGGCTTTTCAACTTGCCATCTTCGGCAACATATCTAAAATTAACCATCTTGATCCCATTCTCACTGACATACTTCACCAAATCATCCCTGGTAAACTCTGATGATGGTTTTCTCAGATGCTGCTCGAGTAAGTTGGCACTATAGAATTCATGTTTCATAAGATTATTTCTATCTGATTAATTTGAAAACTGGAGGTTAAAATTAAAAACTTCAACTATCAAAAAACATGACAAAAAAACAGGAATTAGTATATCTACTTAACCAATCCCTTAAGCTGTTCCTCAATTCCTTTAATCTTAGCCTCAGTATCCGCCAGTTTTTGCCTCTCCTTCTCAACAACCTGGACAGGAGCATGGTTAACAAACCGGTCATTAGATAGTTTTTTATTGATACTCAAAAGAAATCCTTTAGAGTACTCCAACTCCTTGCTCAGCTTTTCTGCCTCTACAGCAGGATCAACGAGCCCTTCCAGAGGAACAGCAAATTCAACTGATCTAATTACCTGCGTGATAGCTCCTTCAGTATGGTGGTCAATAATCTCAATAGAGCTCAGGTTGGCTAGTTTAATCAGAACAGGATCAAAAGCACCCTTATAGTCACCCTCCAATGAATAGACTTTAAGCTCCAGTTTATCACGAACAGGAATATTTTTTCCCGCTCTGATTGAGCGTACAAAAACGATCACTTCCTTAACTCTCTCAAATCTATCCAGCGTTTCTTTATCATATCCTGAATTTTTCGGCATTGAGCTAACCATTATTGACTCGCCGGGTTTTCTGGGCCTGGCATTTTGCCATATTTCCTCTGTTATGAAAGGCATGAAGGGATGAAGAACTTGCAATAAGATCTCAATAAACCCCCTGGTTTTCTCATAAGTTTGCGAATCAATTGGTTCACCAAACTGTGGCTTGATAGCTTCTAGATACCAAGATGAAAATTCCTCCCAAAACAATCGGTATACTATCATCAGAGCATCAGACAACCTGTATTTTGAATATTGCTGATCAAGATTTTCGATTGCCAAATTTAATCGGGATTCAAACCACTTAACCGCCAAACTGCTATCCTCCGGCTGTGCTATAGTACTATCCACTTCCCAACCCTCAAATAAACGAAAGGCGTTCCATATCTTATTACCAAAATTTCTTCCCTGCTGAGTCAACGATTCATCAAACAATAAATCATTCCCTGCAGGAGAACATAATAACATACCCACTCTAACTCCATCAGCTCCATATTGCTTAATCAAATCCAGTGGATCAGGAGAATTACCAAGCGATTTTGACATTTTTCTTCGGTCACTGTCTCGCACAATTCCTGTCAAATAAACATTTTTGAATGGCTTTTCTTCCTGATATTCATAACCGGCAATGATCATCCTGGCAACCCAAAAGAATAATATCTCAGGTGCGGTAACCAAATCATTAGTTGGATAGTAATACTTAATATCCTGATTTTCCGGATTGCGAATTCCGTCGAATACAGAAATAGGCCATAACCATGATGAAAACCATGTGTCCAATACATCTTCATCCTGTTTGAGATCACTCAAAAGTAAATCCTGATTACCACTAAGTTCTCTTGCTTTTCCTAAAGCCTCCTCCTCATTCATCGCTACAACATGACTACCATCAGGAAGATACCAAACAGGGATCCTGTGTCCCCACCACAGCTGCCTGGATATACACCAGTCTTTAACATTCTCCATCCAATGCCTGTAAGTGCTTTTGAATTTTGAAGGATGAAGAAGGACATTATCCTCCATAATCGCTTTTAATGCCGGATCTGCAAGCTCCTTCATGCGAAGAAACCACTGGAGAGATAATCTAGGTTCAATTACCGCATCAGTCCTTTCTGAATATCCAACTTTGTTTAAGTAATCTTCAATCTTAACCAGATTCCCTAATTCTTTTAGCTTTTCTTCTGCCAAATCCCTGGCATGAAATCTATCTTCTCCAACAAAAAGACCGGCAGCCTCACTAATCGTTCCATCTTCACAGAAAATATCAATAGTCTCCAGATTGTGCTTCTGACCTATTTCATAATCATTGATGTCATGAGCAGGTGTGATCTTAAGGCATCCCGTACCAAACTCCATATCTACATATTCGTCAGCAATAATTGGTACCGTTCTGTCCACCATTGGAACAATAGCTTTTCTTCCAACTAAATTTGTATAGCGTGGATCTGTAGGATTAACACATAAAGCAGTATCTCCCAGTATTGTTTCCGGACGGGTTGTAGCTATTGTAATCCATTCATCTTTATCACTTACTATCTTATACCTAACATAATAGAGCTTTGAATTAAGCTCTTTGTGAATTACCTCTTCATCAGATATTGCTGTCTTGGCCTGAGGATCCCAATTAACCATCCGGACACCTCTATATATATGACCTTTTTCAAAAAGGTCTACAAAAACTTTTATTACGCTCTCAGATAAATCCTCATCCATCGTAAATTTAGTTCTATCCCAATCACAGGATGCCCCAAGTTTCTTTAGCTGCTCGAGTATAATCCCTCCGTGTTTTTCGGTCCAATCCCAACAATGTTCCAAAAACTCATCCCTACCTAAATCAGACTTTTTAATACCTTGTAATCGGAGTTTAGCAACAACTCTGGCCTCTGTGGCGATTGACGCATGATCAGTACCGGGAAGCCAGCAGGCATTTTTACCGAGCATTCTTGCCCTTCTAACCAATATGTCCTGAATAGTATTATTAAGCATATGTCCCATATGTAAAACACCCGTAACATTGGGAGGTGGTATTACAATTGTATAGGGTTCACGATCATCCGGTTGTGATCCGAAAAAACCTTGTTCCATCCAGTAACTATACCATTTATCCTCTGTTTTCGAAGGATCATACTTAGCTGTGATATCCAAATTGCTCATATTCAAATAATTGACTTGTATAATTCTATTCTGTAAAATTTTGCTAAAAGTAACAAAATTCCCCATTCCAAATTCCCAATATTTTTTGGATTGATGTACCATTCTTCTAATACATTCGTTAGGAATGTGACATATTACCATAAAAGGCTATTTATTTAGAGCTTTTTATTTATTTGTCTATAAAAATGTAACTTTGCGAAAAATTAAATAGTTTATTGAAATCAAAATAATTATGAAACGATTAGTCTTTTTTCTCAGTTTGATATTTATGTCATCAATGGTCCTGCTTGCTCAACAGGAAAGAAAAGTTAAATCAAATGCTGAAATGTCATTCGCCAGCCTATCACATGACTATGGATCAATAGTTTATGGAGCTGATGGAACTTACAAATTCCAGTTTACCAATAAGGCAGAAAAACAAATTGTTATTACTAACGTTAAGTCCTCTTGCGGTTGCACAATTCCATCCTGGCCAAAAGAACCTATTCAGCCCGGTAAAACAGGAAGCATCACAGTAAAATATAACACTAAGCTTCCCGGTACTTTTAATAAGACTGTACAGGTATTCTCCACTGCGGGAAACAGCCCTGTCAAACTTTCAATCCGTGGAAAAGTTAATGCAAAACCTTCAGATGTTAAAAATTCGGCTAGTTCAACAACCCTGTTAAATGGTACCAGAGTAAAAAAAGGGATGGGTAATACAGCTGGTATCAGTTCTGAACAAG
>CAYXQX010000008.1:15910-22040 GCA_964467485.1 uncultured Porphyromonadaceae bacterium
TAATGTTGTAGGTGGATCCGGGAACTTGTCAAAATCTAAAGAAGCAAAAAGAAGGGCCTACCAAAAAGCTCAAGCTCAAAAAACAATCAAAAAACAGTAATTACCATGCCTAAACTATCCGAAAGGGGAAGGACAATGCCGGCTTCACCCATAAGGAAGCTTGTACCCTATGCTGAGGAAGCAAAAAAAAAGGGGAGAAAAGTTTATCATTTAAATATTGGACAACCCGACATCAAAACTCCTGATTCTGCATTAAATGCAATCAGGAATTTGGATAAGACAGTTATTGAGTATTCTCATTCAGCTGGTTATGAGTCCTATAGAAGAAAGCTTGCTACCTCTTATCAGAAGATTGGTTTAGATGTTGATTATACAGATATTATAGTTACTACCGGAGGATCTGAAGCAATCCTATTCACCCTGATGTCGTGTCTGGAACCGGGTGATGAAGTAATTATCCCGGAGCCATTTTATGCTAATTATAATAGCTTTGCAATTTCTGCTGACGTGAAAATTGTTCCTGTAACAAGCAGTATTGAAAATGATTTTGCTCTCCCTCCCATTAAAGAATTCGAAAAGCTAATTGGCCCCAAAACCAAGGCTATCACCATTTGCAATCCTAATAACCCAACAGGATACTTGTATAGTGAATCTGAATTAGATCAATTAAAAGAAATAGTAAAAAAACACGACCTCTTCCTTCTTTCTGATGAGGTATATCGTGAATTCTGCTATGATGGACTAAAGATCAAATCTGTTCTGGAGCTCGAAGGAATTGAGCAGAATACTGTTATGTTTGACTCTGTATCAAAAAGATATAGCGCATGTGGAATCAGAATAGGTGCTATTGTCACAAAAAATAAAGAATTAATTTCCACTACCTTAAAATTTGCTCAAGCACGCTTAAGCCCTCCGGGATTAGGTCAAATAGCCAGTGAAGCTGCCCTTGATACCCCTCTCAGCTATTTCGAGGAAGTCAACCGCGAATATGTTGAACGCAGAAATTTCCTGGTTGAAGGATTGAATAATATAGAAGGCGTATTATGCCCAACACCTAAAGGAGCATTCTATACAACAGTTAAGCTACCAGTGGATGACGCAGAAAAATTTGCTCAATGGCTACTAACAGATTTTGAATACAACAATCAAACTGTTATGGTTGCTCCCGCAGCAGGATTCTATTCCACCCCAGGCTTGGGTAAAAATGAGGTAAGAATTGCATATGTCCTTAAAAAAGAAGACTTAATAAAGGCTGTTGAATGCCTTAAAATAGCTCTTGAACAATATCCGGGAAGAGTTTTAAACTAGAATGAATCATTCAAAATCCTGATATAAGAGATATTCCCTACGTATCTTTTTGAAATCTTCTATATCCTTAGCCCATTTGGCCCTGATTTTATTTTCAGGGACACCATTAATTATATCCCTCTTTACCCAGGAATTACCCATTAGAGTATTGAAATAGGAGGTGAAAAACTTATCACCCACTCCAACCTCATTATAGGCATCTATAATCCAATCCAAAACAATCCTTCTCTCTGAAACAACTTTCTCAACGCCCAACTCTCTAAGATCATAACCCTGGCATACCTTATCTTCATGTTTGGGATGCAAACTGGCACCGGGAGTAGAAACCGGTCTGAAATAAAAACCACCCTTCATGTCAGGATGTCCATAAACCTGAAAAGGCAATCGTGTTCCTCTTCCTAAACTGACTATCGTACCCTCAAAAAAACATAAAGATGGGTACAGCAATATTGATTCCTGATTAGGTAAATTAGGAGAAGGCTTAACTAGTAACTCATAAGCGCATAAATGATCATAATTCAGACATGGGATGACTGTCAGTTCACACCGGAGATTACCTTCAAGCCATCCTTCGCCATTTATCATGAGCCCATACTCGCCTATCGTCATACCATGAGCAACAGGTATTTTGTGCATCCCAACAAAGGATTCAAAACCTTCCTCTCTAAGCGGTCCATCAACATAGAACCCATTAGGATTAGGCCTATCCAGAATAATAAGCTCTTTCGAACTCTCCGCAGCCGCTTTCATTATATAGTGAAGTGTCGAAATATAAGTATAGAATCTAGCTCCAACATCCTGTATATCAAAAATAATTAGATCTAAATCTTTAATTTCATCATACTCTGGCTTCTTCTTTTTTCCATAAATAGATACAAGGTCTATTCCCGTTTTGGGATCCTTATGGTCTGCAATTTTCTCACCTGCTTCACCCTGGCCCCGAAAACCATGCTCAGGACAAAAAACTCTTTGGACATTAACTCCGAGCAACAGAAGAGAGTCCAAAAGATGGGTCCCTCCAATCCTTGAACTAGGATTCCCAACAAGACCAATTACTTTTCCTTCCAAAAGAGGTAAATAAACATTTGTCCTTTGAGCTCCGCATATAATATTATCAGGATACTTTAATTCTCCTTGCGCAATTAACTCAGAACCACTAAGTATTGAAATAAAAAAAAGAACAGGTATAATCAATTTAGGTATGACTCGTTTTTCTACCATCTTTCTTACATTTATAAACTTATTAATTCTATCATTTGAATTTCGAATTTTTCATAGCAAAGAGAATAATTTCCAGCCAGTCTGGCAAGAAAAAGAAGAGAAATGCTCTAATCGGCACAGCCATTGTTGCAATTTCCCTCGGATTGTCAGTTATGATTATTGCAGTTGCTATCCTAACCGGATTCAAACAGGAAATAACAAATAAGCTGGTTGGATTTTCATCTCACCTTCAAATAGTCAACCTTGACCAAAACTCATCCTTTGAAACCCAGGCTATTAACCGAGATCAGGACTTTCTTACGGAGCTCAATGATTTGCCCGGCATCAGCCATTATCACCCTTTTATCACCAAACCGGGAATAATCAAATCAGGAATGGAGATGCAGGGAATCTACCTAAAAGGGTTAGATTCAACTTATTCCTGGGAATTCTTCAAAAATCACTTAAATGAAGGTGAATTGCCCGACTTCTCATCCAACCCTTCTCATAATGGGATATTTATAGGACAATCCCTTGCTAATTTACTCCAGTTAAAAACAGGAGATAAGATTACTGCATATTTTATCCAGGATCCATTTAAGATGAGGCCGTTCATCGTTGAGGGTATTTATGAAACCGGACTGGAGGAAAATGATCGTTTATTCGTGTTTTGCGATTTGCGCCAAATTCAATCTATCAATAACTGGTCTGACAATGACATAAGTGGTTATGAAATTTTCCTCGAGGATTTCAGGGATTTAGAAAGCATAAGTGAGGAAATAAATGATTTGGTTTACAGGAATCTTGTAACTGGCAAACAGCCTCTTAAGGTTGAAACTATTGAAGATATTTCCTCCGGATTTTTCGATTTTCTAAAATTAAACGACACCAACGTATGGGTAATACTTGGCTTAATGGTTTTGGTTGCCGGATTTAATATGATTTCCGGGCTCCTGATTATTATTCTTGAAAGAACCCGAATGATTGGAACACTAAAATCTTTGGGTGCTAAAAACAAAAGCCTAAGGATAATATTTCTATATCAGGCAGCTTTTATTATTGGCAAAGGATTAATCTGGGGCAATGTTCTTGGACTTGCTATTTGCATTATTCAAGATAAACTTCATTTGATTCCACTTGACCCAAGCTCCTATTTTATTGATGCAGTACCCATCAATATTAATTTCCTCAGTATTGTTTTACTTAATGCAGGAACACTTATAATTACAATTATAATGCTTCTAATTCCCTCAGGCATCATTTCCAGGATCAGTCCAGACAAAACCATTCCATTTGATGCCCTTCGATTCTTCTTTTTAACAACTCATGCAAAAGCAATTCAACCCCCGGAAAAACTACGACAAAACCCGCAAGGACATTGGCTTTGTCCCTCTAAAACAAGCAGGTTTAAAAGATTGGAAACGTATTGGCTTTATGTCAGGACTGGAAGTCCATCAACAATTAAAAACAGATAGGAAACTCTTTTGCAGGTGCCCAGCCGGCCTATATCAAGAGGATGATGATTTCGACGGTGAATTAATTCGTCACATGCGACCAACCCTCAGTGAAATGGGTGAATATGACGGCACTGCCCTAATGGAATTTAAAACACGTAAGGAAATTATCTATAGGTTGAACAACAAAACGGCCTGCACCTACGAAATTGATGACACGCCTCCTTTTAAAATAAATGAGCAGGCCTTGCAATATGCATTAGAAATAAGCTTGTTGTCAAACCTAAACATAGTTGGGGAAGTTCACATTACCAGAAAACAATACCTGGATGGCAGCATACCAACCGGATTTCAGCGCACCGCAATTCTTGGAGTTGAGGGAGAGATCCAGCTTTCTAAGAAAAAAGTTAGACTCATACAATTGAGTATTGAGGAGGATTCTTGTCGTGAAATCTCGGATATTGGACATACTCGAGTTTATAAAACAGATCGACTTGGAGTTCCACTTATTGAAACGGTCACTTATCCTGATATGCTTACTCCATACGAGCTACAGGAAGCCGCTGAATACATTCGTTTCCTAAACAGAAGTACTGGAAAAGTGAGAACAGGAATAGGCGCCGGTAGAGAAGACACCAACGTAAGTTGCTATGGAGGTACAAGAGTAGAAATAAAAGGAGTCGCACACAACAAATGGCTACCACTATTAAGTCATAATGAAGCTTTCCGCCAGTACGCCCTGCTTGCCATAAAAAAGCAACTGATTGAAAAAGTCAAAGACTTTAAAAACTGGAAAATAAACGCAGTAGAGTTAAATAATGATAAAATTAATACTAGCTACCCACCTCTACAAAAAGCTAAAAAATGCGGTCAAAAAATTATTGGAGTAAATCTTCCGGGATTTCATTCCATTTTATCTCATTTTACTCAACCTGGTAAGGTGTTTGCAGATGAGATAACTGACCGTTTAAAGGTTATTGCCTGTATAGAGAAACCCAATATGGTTCATTCTGAATCATTCAATCAGAAGGAGATTAATATTAATTTTCCTGATTTAGCAAAGTTTTTGGAGGCTGGGGATCAGGATGCACAGATAGTACTATGGGGACCTGAAGAAGATATATCTACAGCACTGGAAACCGTTGAAGAACGTTGCAAAATGGCCTTTGAAGGAGTTCCAGGGGAAACGAGAAAATACTTTCAGGATGGCACTACTATTTTTGAACGTGTTCTCCCTGGAGCAAATAGAATGTATCCCGATACTGATTCAGCCCCAATCCCTCTGGCTGAGGATTACATTAATAGCCTGGGGAAAAATCTGCCAGTGCCGGTTTTTGAAAGGTTAAAACAAATGACAGATTGGGGAATCCCAAAAGATGCTCATAAATATTTGCTTAAAAAGAACCTTTTACCCCTTATCGACAGAATCTTTGAAGAACTTGAATACCCGCAAAAATATATCGGCACCTTCCTGGCTCATTTTTATAAACATCTGGAAGGACGTAAAGTGCCACATCAGGAATTCACTTATAGTAAAATTTTCGGCCTCTTTGCCTTCTTGAAAAAAAAGAAACTTGATCCTGAACTTGCAAAAGGAATGCTCGAAATATTATTTGACCACCCTAATATGGAGTTTAACTCCGTTTTAACAAGCGTGAATTTCAGAAGATTAAAAAAAGAGGCTCTTCTTGCCCCAGTCGGCTTTCTTATAAACAAGTTTAGAGAAATCAGATATTCTGATGATAATTTGAAAACTAAAAATTGGTTGATGGGACAGCTGCGTAAGCAAGCAATAGGAAATATTTCGCTAAGCGAATATAGCAAACTAGTAGAGAAGGAAATTAATGATTATAACCATACAAAAGAGGATATTTATCCCGACTAATCATGAATAAAGATTTTTTTCAGGGATATAAAGGTGATGCCCTAAGAATTTTAAAGAAATTTAATGTCCGGGTTTGGGGACTTGCAGAAATTGACACCACCAGAGGGCTCTTTAAAGGAACTGTTTTACCCAGAGCAGAGAATGATGACGACCAACATATTGTAGTTAAGATAGCTACGGGTTATAATATTGGTGTCGCTGTTAATACAATAATTTCTATTAAGGAAACAGGCTATCTAAAAGCCAATTATAAAATCCCGGAGCAGGAATTTCCTAAGAGTGA
>CAYXQX010000009.1:0-6105 GCA_964467485.1 uncultured Porphyromonadaceae bacterium
AAAACTTGAAACCAATAAGAATTGTCTTCTTTCAAGATCATACAAGTCTTTCGGACAAAAATACCTGGTTTTTGCTTCTCGAACCCCGGCAAAGGTTCTTCTGTTTAGTCGCCAGGGAGAATTCATTCGACAAATTGGTGATGCAGGACAGGGACCTGGAGAATATTCTCAACCGATCCATGTAGATTTGAGCCCTGATGAAGATAAGATTATTGTCATAGATGGTAGAACTAATTCGGCAATTGAATATGATATCAATGGAAATCATTTGCAAACATATAAGCCTTCGGCTTCCTTACATCAGGAAGTGTATTACTTAAATCAAAAAACGCTGGTCTATATACCTTCACGCCCACATTCGGATAGTTTGAATTGTCCGAGATTAATGGCATTGAATCTTGAAACGAAAGAAGAAAAACCCTTATACACAATCGATTTTGAATTTGCCAATGAAAGAAACGGCATTTATATTGAACCCAGTTTTATTCGAACTAATACGGGATTTCTGTTCAAAGCTAGTCTGGGAGATACTGTATACCAGATTAATAAAGATTTATCCGTGATCCCCCGTATTACTATTGATGTAGGCGAGAATACATCCCCTGCATATAAAGTAAAGAGGGAGGATTACCATTATGACAATGTTGGTTATACTTTTGAGTTAAAGAATCATCTTCTGATTATAGGAAGTTATAATGAGCGATTTCACCAGGTATTCGATAAAAGAACGGGTGAATATTATTCCTTACCCAAAATCAATAAATGTAAGGGGCCCAATGACTACGATTACGGGATAATCAATGATATAGATGCCTTAAATCCCTTTTGGCCATTTTCGCCTTTGTATACCCGGAACAATTCTTTTATGGAAGTTCGTCAAATTGTTAATCTCAAAGAGTGGTGTGAAACCGACTGCTTTACAGATGCTAATCTAATAACTGATGAGTATAGGAGTAAGCTCAGTGCCCTGGTGGAACAAAGTGATCTTTATGATAATCCGATTATCAGGATTTGTCATTTGAAATAATAGTTATTTGCGTAATACCATCATTATGAATAAAAAAGTATTCCTTACCTGCGCTGCATTCAGTCTAGCCCTTTTATTATCTTGCTCTAAAAATCAGGGAGATACAGTTACCATTATTAAACATGGACAAAATACAGAGTACCATATAAATACATTCAATATCAAAGATTCTCTGCATTTGAAGCTATCAGATTTTGCTTGGGATTTTGAATTTATCCCTTTGGAATCTAAGGATGGTTGTATGATTTCATACGGAACTAAGGACTACTTCGGTAGAGATTATTACTTGTCAGAGAGAAGAGGTGGGGATATTTATCAATTTGGTAGAGATGGAAAGTTTATACGCAAAATAGTTAGGAGAGGCAAGGGCCCTACAGAATTTATTGATGGAAAATGGACGGTGGATGAAACTAATCAGATCTTATACCTTGCTGACAGGAGTAAATCTGATTATTTTCTTCGGTTTGATCTAAAGACAGGTAATTATTTAGGGAACATACCAAAAGCTGTTCCTGGAAGGACTTTTAACATTGAATGGACTAAAGACGGATCGTTGATGGCAGTTCCAACAGGCAGATATGTGGAAGAGGAATTTTCGGATTATATTTATTATCAGGATCTTAACGGCAAGAAGATAAGTTCAATACCAGCCCCTAAAATACCGTCTTTTCTTTACAATCCTTTGAGTTATGCTTTTACTGAGGATCAATACCGATTGGGGATATCTAATAATGATACAATCTTTTCAGTTGAAGATGATCAATTGATTCCATACCTAACTTTCGATTTTGGGATTGAGAACCCATCCAATAGGCTCGAAATGGGACATATAGAGGTTAGAATACAGAATGAAGTTGAGTCCTGGCTTGATTTAGATGTAGCTACTGTGAACATGGTTAAAAAGGATCAAACTGGACAAGTCCTTGATATGACGAGTAGAGTATCCTACTGGGCATTGGATAAGAAGAATGCCAAGGCATACCACAGGGGTAAACTCTTTATTGATCCAACTAATGATGATAATGGTTGGTGGATTACTTTCAACAATAATGGGTGGTTTGTTAAGGTATATGATGCATTCAAACTTCTTGAGAAAGCTGAAGAGGCTTTTAAGGATCCTAATTTCAAAGAGCCATACCGGTCCAAGCTTGAAGCTGTGACAAGTCAATTATCGGAAGAGGATAACCCTGTTTTATTGGTTGGTAGGTATAGATAAAATTATGGCTAGTTTTCTTCTTCTGCTAAAAGTAAGTGCTCACCGCAAATTCATATTGGGTAATAAAAATCTCTTTGAAATTCGAGATATTATTCTGTTCATAGAATAATAGCATGGCTTTCTTATAGTCAATTGAATCAACAGTCCTGAAGGATAAGGGACAGTATTGGGAGTTCATTAAAATTGCATTACTCACAATCCTTGCTGTTCGCTTGTTTTCATCCATAAATGGCTGGATATACGATATCAATACTAATGCCAACAAGGCTTTTTCAAAAACATTATTCTTGCCGTTGATCAGTTGGCAAGTATCTTCCAAAGCTTCTTTAATTTGAAACTCATTATCTAAAGGCTGATAATTTGTTCCCGAGATTCCAACTCGTCGGCGCCTTAAATTGTTTTCAACGGCTAAATCCTTTACCAATATTCTGTGAATATCTTCTATTCCTGACACAGCTATGGGATTTAGATAATCTGGATGATCCAGGAGGAAATCAAGGGCATCTTTATGATTAAGCAGCATAACTTACAGAGATCTGAACGCCATCATATACCTCCTTGGATGAAAGGGCACCATTTTGTTCAATGAAATCGATGATCTTCTGTTCTCTAGAGTCCATTTTGTGATATTAAGCTCATCAATCTACAACTTCTAGCTCAATCTAGCTAATATTTTGAGCTAAATATCTTCCATTAATGAGCCATAAAAAGCTGACATCTGTAATGAGTTTCACCGCGATGCTGAAGTATGGCAAGCAAGAACATCCTTTTTAAAAGTCTCTTACTTGAAATCGTACAAGTACCGGGCTATCATTCTCATCCAAATCTGATAATTCTTTATAACCATCATGTTTCATGCACAAAATCCTGTCGTTCATTAATTACATTTTGAAAATAGAAAACTTAGATTGACTTTTACTTCAGCAATACACCTACATTGAAGCTATGAAAAGATTTAAAACTATAATTATTCACCTGCTTGTATGGGTTTTAATAATCCTTCTAATGTTCTGCTACTTATGGCTTGGAGGGGTTTTATCCTGGGGAAATGAAGTGAAAATGAAATTTCAGGAGGCGATTTCAACCTTCGCTACTATGATAGTGTTGCCAGTGATTATATATTCGATTATTTTCTATTTGTTTTTTTTTATTACTCCCAGAGTTTTTTCAAAAGGAAATATTTCTTACAAATTTGGAGCAGTAGTTATTATTTTTCTCCTTCCTCTTATAGTTTTTGTTAGTGGTAAGGCAGCTTTTGGGAATGCGGAAGCTTTTGCTACTGCTGTTAGAGGATTTTCAATCTTTCTGTTTGTTGCAGTTTTGGGAGTATTATTCAGGTTTGCTATAGATTGGGTTAATATGAAAATCAAAACTGATGAACTTCAAAAACAAAATTTGAGTAGTGAACTACAACTTCTAAAAAATCAGATTAGTCCTCATTTTTTCTTTAATACTCTTAATAACATAGACAGCCTGATCAAAAGTAATGCAGAAAAAGCCTCAGAAACCCTAGTGAAACTATCTGAGATTATGAGGTATATGATTTACGATACAAAGGTTAATAAAGTCTCATTGTCCAGTGAGATAAAACACATTGAAAACTATATTGAACTTCAAACCATACAGTATGTCAATAGAAATCTTGTTTCATTTAAAGTAAATGGGGATACTGATAGTATTTCAATTGCTCCTGTATTGTTTATCTCCTTTGTGGAAAACGCATTTAAACACTGTACAAATAAGGAGATTGATGAGGCAATACAAATTCAATTCACTATTGAGGGTGATGCAGTAACTTTTGAATCAAAAAACCTGGCTGATAAATCTAAAAAGATAACTAAAGACGATTCTAGCGGGGTTGGATTGGATATAATCAGGAGAAGACTTGAATTGATATATCCTGGGAAATACAAATTGGAAATTGACGAAGAGGGTGATAGCTTTAAAGTTTTTCTAAGAATTAATACGAATGACAATTAATTGCATTGTAATTGACGATACTCCTCTGGCAATAGAGAAGCTTGAGAGGTTCATAAAGGAGGTTCCCTTATTGAATTTGTTGGGATCATTCACTAATGGAATTGAAGCTCTGTCGTTTATGAAGTCCGAGCAGGTCGATTTGGTTTTTCTGGATATTCAGATGGAGCTATTTTCGGGTTTGCAGTTTTTGGAGTCATTAGAAAAGCATCCTAAAATTATCATTGTTTCTGCTTATAGCGAATATGCCGTTAAGGGCTTCGACTATTCTGTAACTGATTATCTATTAAAACCTTATCTATTTGAAAGATTCCTGAAAGCAGTTGATAAAGTGCAAAATGAAATGGATAGTGATCTGCCCAAAGAGTATATGTTTGTAAAAACAGAATACCGAATGGAGCGTATTGATTTTTCTGATATACTGTATATTGAAGGTCAGGGAGCCTATCTGGGAATTGTAACTAAGGAAGCCAGGGTAATGACTTTACAAAGTTTCAAAAAACTTGAAAAATGCTTGCCCTCAAATAATTTCATGCGCATACACAAATCATACATTATTGCTTTAGATAAGATTGAAATCATTGAACGCAATACTATAATAATTAACGAACAAAGGATTCCTGTCGGATTAAACTACCGGGAATTATTTTTCAACAGTCTGAAATCCAAAGAATAAAAAATATTTATCACTAAATTTTTATAAAATGAAAAAAATAATGCTTCTTCCATTAATGGGACTCTTATGTCTTTTTCCCTCCTGCACTGCCCAGGATTCAATTCAAACTTGTTTGCTTACAGGGGTAATCGTAGATCATAAAATAGATACGATCTATTTGTCAAAAGGGACAGAGTTTGATACTAACAGGGAAATTAAAATACCAGTGATCAACAATTCTTTCACCTATGAGCTAAATATTGAAGAATGTGAAGCTTATTCTTTTGTTTTTCCTGATGAACCCTATTATCAAACTATTTTCTTCCCTGAAGATGATCATGTTGAATTTAAACTTCACAATATGTCAAGAGTAAGGGAGAATAGGATTGAAGGAGGAAAGTTAAATCAAATGTATTACCGTAGATATAATCAATTCCTGGATGACTTTCATACTAAGTGCCAACCCTATAATGACTCCATTAACATTTTAATTAATGAGGGTAATTATTTTTCGGATTCAACAAACCTTCACCTAACACCCCAAGGAGAAGTACTAAGGGATCAGAGTTTTAAAATCATGGAAGAAATATCTGCCTGGCGATATGATTATATTGGTTTCGAATACTCTGTTGCAGCTTATTATTGGTTCATAATAAATATTCAGGATCCAAGGAATGAGAATCCAGACATTCATCAGTTAAAAGATGATTATAGTTTATTCAAGGAAAAGCACCCTGGTCACCCTTATAATAGAATCGTGGAAGATTTGCTTGAAGGATTAGATAATATAAAAATTGGAGGAAAATATATAGACTTTTCCTTGCCTGATATTCGGGGAAATCACGTAAGATTGTCAGAGGAAATTCAAGGTAAAATTGCATTGATCGATCTATGGGCAAGCTGGTGTGGTCCCTGTATTGAAAAGGCACGCACAATGATTCCGATTTATAACGAATTTGCTGATCAAGGATTTACAATTATTGGAGTTGCCTGTGAATACAAAAGCACAGAAGCTTTGAAGAAAAGGATGGAAATTGAAAAATTCCCATGGATTAATTTGGTTGAGTTGAATAATCAAAACGGAATCTGGGATAAATATGGAGTTTCCAATTCTGGCGGACGCACTTTTATGGTTGATAGTAAGGGAAAGATCTTGGCTATTAATCCTACTGCTACAGAAGTGAGAGAATTACTAAATAAATTACTGTAAACTACATTGTTATGATAAAT
>CAYXQX010000009.1:6115-21850 GCA_964467485.1 uncultured Porphyromonadaceae bacterium
ATAAGATTACAAGGATATTTTTGTTGTTCTGCATAGCTATAATTTTTATTCAATGCTCTGGTCAAAATGAAGAGTCGGTTGTTGAAACAATAAGTATCGATGTTGACAAATCCATAAATCCGGAGGATGCAGATATATTTAAAAGCATTAGAATCCTGCCGGTTGAGGAAGATTCATCAACTCATTTACAGTGGATTAGGAAGCTGCAAGAGTCAGATAATGAGTTCTATATCCTTAATGGAACTATGGCTGGAGAGCAGATAGTTAAACTTGATTCAAAGGGTAGGATCAAAGGAGTTTTATCAAACAATGGTGAGGGTCCGGGAGAATACATTAATATGGTTGATTTTGATATTGATCCTGTTAATAGAGACATATGGGTAGTTGATTCCGGTAAAAAAGCTTTTCACATTTACTCAAAGGATTTTGTTTTCAAAGAAACCAGAACCTATAGAACCGATAGTATTCAGGAGGTTCTTATGCTTTTTGCGCCATGGAACGATAATGAATTGGTAATACAACGAAATACGAACCTGTTTTTTGATGGGAGTAATTTTAAAATTGCTCTGCTTAGCAGGGATGGAGATCTGTTGAAAAAGTATATTCAATATGATGAACCAATTATTGGTGGTGGTGGGAGCCATTTTCGACTTCAGCGTTTTGGAAAATATATAGACTACCTTCCAAGGTTCTCAGATGAGGTTTACCGAATAGAAAAGGATTCCTGCTATAAGAAGTATGACATTGCTTTTAGTAAGCCGGTTATTAAGGTTGGAACCAGGCCAGGAGTTCAGAGGTTTGAACAAAAATGTAATTGGATTCCTTGGTGAACAAATAGTGTATACGACTACTGGCCTTGAAATTCAGAATGTGCTAGAAGAGCTTGATCCTGAGGGAAGAAAAACAATTTATCCTGATGTTTTATCAAGCAAATTGGCTCAAAATGAAAGTCAAACATTTTTGTTGTTTATTGGCTTTTAGGTGATACTTTTCTCAATAACCTCAATAATCACAGGATTATCTGTTTCTTTCAAACCTGATAATAATTCCAGAAGTCTAGCTCTTGTTTCTGCATTTTTTATATCGGCCTTTAAAAACTGTTTATCATCTTTTAATTCCAGAAGTTCTGAAGGCCAGATCATTCTATACCATTTATTGCCTATTCTTTTTGTCCCAGGTATGAATTCCAAGCCTCCATCAAGGTCATTAATAACTCCACCAGCTTTATGATCCGTTAAATTCTTAATCATTTCAAGGGTATTCTTTTCAATATTTAGTATCCCAAGATATGGTGAACCTTCAAAATAGTACTTGATGAACAAATTATTCTCATGGCCTGGATAAACATTGATGAAGAATATAAACCTGTTAATCTCTTTTTGAAATATTTTCTGATCATAAAGTAGGTTTTCAGGAACGCCATAATCTCCTTTGTTAAGAAGCGTTTTGGTGATTTCTTTATTAGTGCTTATTTGATATAAAGTATCACTGAAAGAAGAAGGTATGTAATATGCGATATCATTATTTTTAACAAAATTTGGAGCCACCATTATGTCATAAAGTTTATTTCTTTTCTTTTCAGAATAGAGTGGAGTTATTTCTCCTGATATGTCAAATATGAAATATGAATAATATTTAGAGTTCAATTCCATCTGATAGAATAATTCACCCACAAATAAAGTTGGGCTAATCATCTGAAGTCCAGAAGGCCGGATTGGTATTTCTACAGATTTTAAAAATGCTCCTGACAGATTGTAGTACAATAATCGTTTACCTATGGCATCAAAAATTATAGTAATTCCAATTTCCTCATCACCATACAGCCCATTAATATTGGAGTATTCTCCCGGGCCTTGACCATATTTCGCAAAGATACCCAGATAATTACCTTGCAAATCAAATTTCATCAAATCCTGATGCCCTTCACCAACTAGATAGAACTGTTCGAAAGCAAGTACATGCGCTCCTTGGTCAATTATGCACCCAGGATTTGTCTCAAAGGGGATATAGTTTATTTCATCTGCAAAATCACTGAGGGTAAGATCAATTTTGTTATTCATGTTCTCAACAAGATTTATGCTTGCCGTGCCCTCCCTGTCATTAATAGTATTATTACATCCAAAAATAAATAATGAGATGATTAAAATGGCTAGGTATTTCATGTCAGATATTTTTGGTTTACGGAGCATAGATTCAATAATATGGACAGGTTTTCTCTAAAAGTAGGTTTATTCTCTAAGTAGTAGCTTCCTTTGAACCTCTTCTTTCCTTGTTTTAGAAACTGGGATGACCGATTTGTCGTATAATTCAACGTATCCATTATCCCGACGAACAAAGGCCTTGATTTCTCTCAGATTGACTAAATGAGATTGATGAACCCGGATAAATAGGTAGGGTTCAAGTGCCTTTTCGTACTCCTTTAAGGTCTTGCAGATTAATAAACTACTCTTGTCTTTCAAGTAGAACCGGGTGTAATTACTTTCAGCCTGACAACGAATAATTTCCTTTATAGGCATAAATTCAACCTTGTTCTCAGTAGGTAATGGAATCCTTTTATCGAGAACCTCACGATTCTCGTTTGCAACCATATTCCTTAAAAGCTCATTCTCCTTTTTAAGGTCAAGCTTGGTATGAACCTTCTCGACAGCCTTTTTTAACTCCTGAAAATCAATAGGTTTAAGGATGTAGTCGACAGCGTTAAATTGAAAGGCTTGTAATGCATATTCATCATAAGCTGTTATAAATATGATCTCAAAACTGATTTGTTTTAATTGTTTGAGTAGATCAAATGCTGTCCCACCAGGCATACGAACATCAAGGAACACTAAGTCGGGTTTAAGCTTTGAAAGGAGTTCTTGCCCTTGAGTAATATTAGCCGCCTCCCCAATGATTTCAATTTCCGGACAATACTTTGAAAGTAGAGAAGTCAGGTTTTCTCGATTCTTCTTAGAATCTTCGATTATCAGTGATTGTATAGTCATACCTATGCTATTGGAATTGTAAAATTAACAGTTGTTCACGTGTCTTTTCCATCTGAACTGATTTCAACCTTCAATTGGCCATCAAACTTTCTATTCAGAATCTTCACTCTCTCTTTAGTCATTGTCCATCCTTGCCCTAAACCATTCTTGTCAGAATCTTTTGCTGAACCTGATAGTCCAGGTCCATTGTCTTTAACCCTGCATATAAGCTTCTCATTATCAATTCTAAATTCTATTTCAATTATTCCCTTTCCGCTCATTCCTGATATTCCATGTATAATAGCATTTTCTACATGTGGTTGTATTAGTAATGGCGGGATATCAATTAGCTCTTGATCTATTTCTGGGTCCACAGCGATAGAGTATTGAAACTCAACGCCCAGTTTTTCAAGATCCAGATATGTCGATAGAGTACTAATCTCATCTTTAAGGCTGATACTATTCTGTTTTGATTGATCAAGTATTTTCCTGATGAGATCACCAAATTTGGCCAGATAGATATTCGCATTTTCAATTTGATTTTGATTTATCATACTCTGGATTGAGTTCAGAGCATTAAACATAAAATGAGGATTCATTCTGCTTCTTACAACCTTAAGCTCAAGGTCACTAATTTTGCTTTGCAACTCTAGTTTCGATTTTTGCTTTTTGGCTCTAATCCTCATAGTTATCAGGACTGCAAAGAAAATTATAAAAAGCCCTCCAAGGCCATACCATAATTTCTTCAGATTGACTGTTTTCTCAGGCTCTTCTAAAAGCTTTGGCCACGATGACACCAAGTCGAGATTAATAAAATCAAAAGCATTACGGATTACGTAGTTTACAAACTGACCATCTTTATCAACACACATAAGGTGATTGAAATAGCGAAACTCATGTTCGGAAAAGTCATCTGGTAATACCCTAACGGTGAGAATACTCTTGCCCTGACTGGATTCCATTTTAAAGCTGGAATACTTTTTTGTTAATTCATCCAAAACTTTGTCATACTCTTCCTCTTTTACATATTGTATATACCCTAAATTACCGTTGGGTCTTTTACTATAATAATCAACAAATTCTTCTATGAACCATTTTGACGTAGGTCCATAATTTAATGAAATAACACTGGCTCTATCGGGTAAACCATTGATTGAAAATTGCTTTAATATATCAGGACTTGAGTACTTTAAGAGAATATTGTAAAGCTTATTAATTTGTATCCCAAAGTCGGAATTAGCATAATCATTTAAAAAACGTTGAACATAATTATCGTAATCGTCATTAGGAAATCTATTTAACTGATCAAGAGTGATATTAGCCAGAACATAATATCGATCCCAACCTTGGAGGAATATTTCAGCTGCCGAATATTCTGAAGGATGTCCCATTTGTGCAATTATGCCAGCGTTATATTGATTTACCTTTAAATAAGCAAGAAGGAATTCTTCATATACTGGTGTTTTGTGGTATATTATCTGTCCCAATAATGGCTTGAAAGATCTCAGAGCACCATTCAGATTTTTTGAATCGTCAGTATACGAGCCACTTGTAAGTCTTTCAAGCTTTTCAGTTGCAATTTTATACTTGAATTCAAATTCCATCCTTTCATTAAAGGATTTATCCAAAGAAGATTCCATACTCTTGAATGTTTCTTGGCTATTCAACAAAGTCTCTAGCATGTTTTGAGATGTTGAATTTGTAAGATTTTTAGTGACAAGATTTAATAGATTGTTTTCCGGTGAAAATGGTCCCTCGAAAATTGCATCATCAAATTTGTTCCAATCTAAAGTAAGAATTGTGGTGTCTCCCGGCTTGACGAAAATTCGTATTTTTCTAACTATTCCTTTCCATGAGTTTTGTTCCAATTTTGGTTCCCTAATTTCAATATCCAGTATATCAGGCTTCTGGATTGAATAACCTGGATTACTGATGTGCAGATCACTATCAATAAAAGTTTCCACGCTTGTCCTGTTAATGAAATCACCAGGATATTGTACTAGGTATTTACTCCCTTTTGCATTTTTTATATTGTAATTAACCTCCGTATGGTTATGGATTGTATTAGTTTCCAGTTTGATATCAATATTCTTGGATAGATATCCGGAGGGGTCATTTAGGTCATAAAAGTCAATGTCACCAAAACTGAATTGTACCATGATCGGGGGTAAGAATGATCCAATAAATGAAGTACTATCCACCATGCAGGTTTGTTCATTCCAATATACATGGCCGGGCGGATTGTGCACCAGTACATATGACTTTTCATTATCCTTTTCTGTTTTGTTAAGGGTCAGCTTAAAATCTAATATCCACGTTGAAGATCCTTCTATTGGACATATCAAATTGTTGCTTACTCTTAGCGTATCATGAGGATATGAGAATTCATAAACCTGAGAATTTCCATCCTTACTATTAAGACCCTTTAATTGAGGCAAGAACTGATGAATAAGATACTTATAGTACTCATCAGAAAATCTATGAGTCAGCATTTGAAAGTTATTAATAGCTTTCCCAGCTACTCCCTTATTACTACTAAACTCAGCTATTGCCTTTTTTAGAAGACTATCATTGCCATTTATTTCTTTAATTATACCAGCCCGCGTTATTATAAAACTTATATCCTGATTTATATCTCCTCCATAGATATAATCCATATCACCTTTCTTCGAATCAATAAAAGCGCTCTGAATATAATAGGGGGAATTCTGTTTCTTTTCTGATATAATTGTTTCGAGATAAGGCTTAGTATTCATCCTGATATAGAATCTATTCGCTTTTACACTATCCACATAGAATTTGTATATATAATCAATGGATTCGATGTAATCCCTGGCATCTCTCTGACAGGAATATGAATATTCTATTACCTGACCTTTTTGAAAATCATATTCCCTAGTCTGCCCCTGGCAGATTGATATCATAGAGAATTGCAAAAAAAGAATCAGGAGTGTTTTTAATATTGATTTCATCTCATTTTTTGATTGGTTTAAGGTAAAAGTATTCCACCTAAATACCTTAATCAATAGGGATAAAGTAGATGATCGGTTTCACTTAGCAAAGTGATGGTATAATTGATTCATTATATAGGATTTGGCTGTGTATTGATCTAGTAAATGGCTTTTCCTTTCAATCAACGAAGGTTTCTTTCAAGACTGCCTTGACTTTTTTAATCTCACTTGGACCAATCTGACCAAGAACCTTGATGACTCTTTGCCTGTCGATAGTTCTGATCTGATCCAATACTATCCAACCTGTTTTATCGTCATGTTTTAGTTTCACCCTTGTGGGATACTTCCTCGTACTTGTTGTCATGGGGGGCTAACTTGATCAAAGCTAGCAAATTATTCTGATTATGTGGGAGCCATCCTGCACCAATAACCAGCTAAATCACATTATAATAAAATGGACAAATCTGACTTCAGTATCTGTCCTCAATTGTAAAATATATGCTCCCGGGCTGAGATCAGCAGAGTCCCACATCAGTATATGATCACCTGGGAGAAAGGAGGTGCTTATAACTTGTGAAACCTTAGAACCTTGTAGGTTTAAGATGCATACATATACATTTGAGGGTTCGGCAAGTTTGAAATTTATGTTAGCCTGATCTGTTACAGGATTAGGAAAGATTGTGAGTTGTTGATGATCGACTTTTGGGATTATTTCAAAACCAGAAGTTCCAATTTCACTCCAGACAAACTGTTTTGATCGCTCCCTGATACCACCAGTCTGACTGTTTGCCGAGTTATATGTCCAGGAGATTTTATTTGATCCGCCTCCTCCAAGAGTATTTGCAAAAACCTTTTTGGAAACAGCTCCAAAATACCGCGACTGATTGGCAGGATATTCACGATCATCCCAAGTGGCATCAATGTGGATCCATCCGTAGGGAGGAAGATAAATCTGTGTCCATCGATGAAAGACCTCATCGATATAAGGTAGTGATCCATTATGATAGGCTCCTGCCTCATAGCGAGCAGGTATATTTGCAGCACGGCACATTGAGATAAAGGTGTAGGTATATTCTGAACATGAACCGTGTCCCTGGGTAAGAACTTGTGGGGCTGCATCCCAACCACCAATCAATTCATAATGAATCTTATCAATAAGATAATCATGTATTTTCCTCGCTTTCCAATACATATTGGTCTCTCTACCAATAGCTTCATTTACTGCGGCAGTAATTACCTCATTATGAATATCATAATACTCGCCATCAGCCAGATAGGCATTCTGGATCTGTACAGGTACATCCCCTGTGTTGCCTACCTCATCAGGATAAATGATATAGCGCAAATCATAGCTTGTCACATCCATATTATAGGAATAGACAATACTGTCGCCAGGGTCAATTAAGGCGTTGAAGAAAGCAAATCTCTGACCCCACTGGTCACTGGTGTAGCTAAGAGGAAAACGAGAATATGATATTTCCGAATCTATATTCTGACGAACAGAGGAGTATGGTTCACAAATCCATGTCCTAAGGTTCATCAGAGTGGCCCCTACGTTTCTGACGTTCAGCTTATATTCAAGATTAGCTTTGACAGAATCCAGATAAATGACCTTTTCAGAACCACTCGTTTCTATCCTTTTGAGTATTCCGGAATTATGTCCAGCTACCCATAATCCTGATCCATCCCAGGATAGACCATGAGGATAGTCAAGCAGTGCAGGGAGGATCAGAATAATCTTTTTATGCTCAATATCGATTTTATATATTTCCTTTAGACTCTTGTCGGCACACCACAAATACCTGCCATCATAACTTAGTCCTCTCGAGGCACCTCCTGGGGCTGGTATACTATTGAGTACCTCTCCGGATTCAGTATCTATCTCATAAATTGTCTTCTCACTGCTATCTGCATACCATATATTTCCATTCACAAAAGTTATTCCTCTGGGTGATCCACTTACCTCAACCGAGCTTATTACCTCACCTAAAGGGCTAAGCTGAAAAATTTCATTTTTACGATTACCCGAACACCACAAATGTTCTCCGTCCCATGCAAGGCCTGTAGGGTAAATATCAGGAGATGAAAAGGAAAGTAATACTTCTCCTGATGAAGGATTCAGCTTATTTATCAAATCCTGTGAATAGTCTATAACCCACAGATTTGAACCATCCCAGCATATTCCACTTGGCTGAGAACCATTTGAAAGGGTTAAAGTTTTATTTACTTCACCAATTTGACAAAATCCCTGGAAGCCGATGTGGGAGATAATGGCCAGTATAAGTATGATACGGTATGGATTCATCTCAGGAGGTTTAATGCTGAGTAAATTTAAGGATAATAAGCTGAACTCTGATTAATACCTGACCGAATATCCCTAATAATGCCTAAGCTATTGATATTTTCACGAACCTAAAATCTTCGGTCATTTTTCTGAGCATGAGGGTATCGGTCTTTTATTTGATTTCGAGATTAAAAGTACCAGCTAAAAAGATCAAAGTCAATGTGGAATTACTCCCTAACCAATATGAATGAGTGGGGATATGTTTTAGTTTACTCTTTCGCTTAGTTTACAAAACCTGCATTCACCATGGAAACACATTAGGACTATAATATTAAATATATTGCTAATTTCGGAGTATATTCCGAATAAGTTGTCTAAATTTGGAGTATGGTGGATAAATTAGACAGAGTATTAAAAATAGATTTACCTTCAGGACAGTCAGCTTTTCTGTGGGGACCACGGAAAACCGGGAAAACAACCTTTCTGAAGCAAAACTTCCCGGACAGCATCATATTTGATTTTTTACAAACGGATCGATTTTTAGCTTTTTCAAATCGTCCATCTCTGCTCCGTGAACAATTACAAGCTGTTTCTGACGATAAATTAAAAAATCCAATTATTTTGGATGAGGTTCAAAAAGTACCTTTGGTTCTGGATGAAGTGCATTGGCTAATTGAAAACAGGGGCTTAAGTTTTATCCTTTGTGGATCGAGTGCCAGAAAATTGAAGCGTGGACAGGCCAATTTATTAGGAGGGAGAGCCTGGAGGTTTGAGATGTTCCCTTTAATCACAAAGGAAGTTGGAGAATATTCATTGCTAGATGTACTAAATAAGGGTATGATTCCCTCTCATTACCTCCAAAAGAATCCAACACGATCGTTAAGAGCATATATGCAGGACTATCTTAAAGAAGAGGTGTTTGCCGAAGGTTTAGTCAGAAATCTACCTGCCTTCTCCAGGTTTTTTGAATCTATGGCTTATTCACATGGGGAGTTGACAAATTTCCTGAATATTTCCAGAGATTGTGGAGTAAGTTCCAAGACAGTCAGTGAATATTATCAGATTTTAGTTGACACTCTTTTGGGAGTATTTATTCATCCATTTAAAAAAAGACAGACCAGACAAGTCATCACCCGTTCACCCAAGTTTTATCTGTTTGATACTGGAGTAGCAGGAATTATAACAAAAAGATCCATAAATGAAGAAAAGGGGGAACTCTTTGGAAAAGCTTTTGAGCATTTCATCCTTTTGGAGATTCTTGCATTCAGATCCTATATGGAAAAGGACTTTGAAATTGAATTCTGGCGTACCAAATCAGGACTTGAAGTGGATTTTATTCTGGGAAACGGAACAATAGCAATTAAAGTTAAGGGCAAAAGCCAGATCAGTTTGAAGGATCTTGGCTCCATCCGTAAATTCAGAGATGAGTTTAGTCCAAGGGAAGCATTTATTGTTTGCAACGAAATGGCTGAAAGGGTTGTAGATAATATCAGGATCATACCCTATCGCATATTTCTGGAAAAACTTTGGGCCGGGGAATATTTGATTTAGATATAAATATCTAAAACAACACCACAAAGATTCTCTCTAAACAACAACACAGCAAGACTGCCGACTGAAGACTGAGAACTGAAGACTAAGAAAGAGTACTACCTTTACATTACAAACCAAATACTCATGAAATCAATCAAGTCCCTATCCTTCATTCTTATTCTATTAGCTATTCTTTCGTCCTGCTCCACCAGCAATACCCACAAAGCCGACCTCATTGTTTACGGTGCCACTTCGGCAGGTATCGCTGCTGCTGTGGAAGCTTCCCGACTGGGACATTCGGTGATTGTTGTTGGGCCCGACAAGCACTTGGGAGGCCTGTCGTCCAGTGGCTTGGGCTGGACAGACTCTGGTAACAAAGAGGTGATTGGCGGCGTCGCCAGAGAGGTGTATCAGAGAATAAAAGCTGAGTACGACAAGCCCGAAAGCTGGTCCTTTGAAACACAAGATGAATGCCGATTCTATAAGCCTGAGGCAGATGCCGTTTGGGTGTTTGAACCACATGTGGCTGAGAGAGTTTTTGAAAATCTGATTGAGGAGCATAATATCACTGTTTACCATGATCATTGGCTTGATCGGGAATCAGGAGTTGAGAAGAATGATGGTAGAATTATCTCGATAAGGATGCTAAATGGTGAGATTTTTAAAGGAAAGCAGTTTATCGATGCCACATATGAAGGCGACCTTATGGCTGCTGCAGGTGTGAGTTACACCACCGGTCGGGAAGCAAATGCACAGTACAATGAAACCCTCAATGGCGTAAATATAAGAACAGCAAAACATCATCAATTCGAACTGGAGGTAGATCCATATAACACCCCGGGTGATCCCGCAAGCGGGCTCCTACCAAGAGTCCATGATGGAGGTCCGGGTGTGGAAGGTTCAGCCGACCACAGGATACAGGCCTATTGTTTTAGAATGTGCCTGACAACAGTAGAGGAAAACAAGATAAACTTTCCTAAGCCGGAGGGTTATGATCCTATGCAATATGAACTCCTGGCCAGATACCTGGATGGAGGTTTCAGGAAGCTTTTCAATAAATTCGACAAGATCCCAAACGATAAGACCGACACCAACAATTATGGGGGATTTTCAACGGATAATATCGGGATGAATTATGAATATCCCGATGGGTCTTATGAAAAACGAGCTGAGATAATCGGGGAGCATGAGAATTACCAGAAAGGACTATTGTGGTTTATGGCAAATGACCCAAGGGTTCCGGAAGATGTTCGTGAAGCGATGAGCAAATGGGGTTTGGCAAAAGATGAATTCACAGATAATGGTAACTGGCCCCATCAGATATACGTCCGTGAAGCCAGAAGGATGGTCAGCGATTTCGTGATGAACGAGAACCACCTCAGGGGCACAATTGACACTCCTGCATCAATCGGAATGGGATCATATAATATGGATTCACACCATGTGCAAAGATATGTCGACGATAGGGGCTTTGCACAAAACGAAGGTGACGTGGAGATCAGCCCCGGCGGCCCCTACCCTATCAGCTACGGAGCGATTGTACCAAAGATAAAGGAGGCAAAAAACCTTCTTGTTCCTGTGTGTCTTTCCTCCTCACATATAGCTTACGGATCGATCAGGATGGAACCGGTTTTTATGGTTTTAGGACAATCAGCAGCTAATGCAGCTGCCCTGGCCATTGCAGAAAAATGTCCTGTGCAGGATATTGATATGAAAGAACTTAAAAAAAGGCTGGTGGAAGCCAAACAGGTTTTAGAATTAAATTAATAGTTATGAATATTTGGTCGTTTATACTCAGCAAGACAAAAGAAAAGCAAAGGCTTATCCTGATTGTAGTTATAGATAATACGGGTAGCAGTCCGGGAAAAAAAGGTTTCAAAATGGCCATCTCGGAGGACGGCACACTACATGGTTCAATTGGTGGCGGCATGATGGAAAATAATTTGGTAAATATTGCCATAGATAAGATAAAGAGAAAAGATGAAGAGATCATTTTAAAACATGAAGATCATTACACTGAGAGCAATAAGGAGAAATCAGTATTAAAAAAATACGGCAGTCAAACCCTGGCTCTGATACCAATTACATCAGGATATATAAAAAAGATAAATAATATTTCAACTGCCATTAGCTCCCAGGAATCAGCAATAATAGAATATTCAAATACGGGTATTCACCTGCAAAAGACCTCAGACAAGGAAACAAAGTTTGCAGTAAACATTGAATCGGATTCTAAATGGGAATTCCTTGAGGCAACCGGAATAAGGGATAAGCTTTTCCTTTTCGGCGCCGGTCATGTCGGTCTTGCCTTAAGCCGGATTTGCTCACTTCTCGAATTTGAAATTCACCTCTTCGATAACCGAAACAAGCTCAATACTTTCAATGACAACGAGTTAGCTACAACAAAGCAAGTCATTGATTATTCTGATATAGGAGATCTGGTTGAGGAGGGAAATAACTCATTTGCTGTAATTATGAGCCATACTCATGAAGAAGATGAAATAATCCTCGGGCAATTACTGGGTAAAAATTTAAAATACCTTGGAATGTTAGCGAGCCGGAAAAAAATAAATAAGATTAAGTCAAACCTCATCGCTAAAGGACATCAGGAAAAACTATTTGAAAAGCTTCATGCACCAATCGGGGTTGACATCAATAGCCAAACGCCCATTGAGATAGCGGTAAGTATTGCTTCTGAGATGATTAGGGTTAAGAACTCTTGACCTTACTCCGTTATTTCAGCTTGCTGATTCCGAGTTTACTCGGGGCCGTTACTCGGTTATTCTGTGATTATTGTCCAGCCTTTTTTTCTGGCCACATTTCCTAGTCGGCGGTCGGGTCTTACGGCAACAGGGTGTCCAACCATTTCCAACATGTGCAGATCGGAGAAAGAATCAGCATAGCAATATGATTGATCCATGTCTAATCCATTCTCCCGACAAAAGGTTTCAAGGCGAACACTTTTTTCGCTTCCGAAAACCAGATGTCCGCTTGGTAAGCCCGTAAAAACACCATCGATAACTTCTAATGAAGAACAAATAAGTGCATCCATCTTAAGCCTTTCAGCTATGGGTTGACAGATATAAGGAAGGGCGGCAGATAGTAAAACGATACTGGCATTTCTTGATCTATGCTTCTCAATTTCTTCCAGCATCGCTCCACTTATACTATCAAAGAGAAGATTATTGCAGAGAGTATCGGAAAGATCCTTAATTGTCCTCTCTTCCAGACCTCTGAGCCAGAGAGCCATTTTCTTGACCAGTCTGGTAGAATGGGCAAAATTTATTTTATGCAGTATTGAATACCAAAGACTTTGCAGGAGGTCTCTCTTTCGCATGAGCCCCTTACCAAGAGCTTCCCTCACCAGAGCCCTTCCGCTGTTAACCTCAAGAAGAGTATCATCAAGGTCGAAAAAAGCAGCATAACTCTTTCTTTCATCAACCATTGAAGAAGTGTTTCCCATATAGCCTACAGCTCTTTTCCATATTGAGGACAAGCTTTTTTCAGGGCGACAAAATACGAATTTATCCAACAATAGCTCTCATTTATCAAATTCTAATGTTAACAGAGTGATTTTATGTAATTCATTTAATTCTGCTCCGTCTTTATTATATATACCCTTACCCGAACCTGCCTTGTCCTTCCCGTTCCTGTTTTATTGTAAAATTAAAAATGCCAAAGTGAAAAGACATCAGCTGTTTTGGTTTGCCATTCTATTTTTCCAGGTTTCTGCAGGTTTTGGCCAGGATTTTCATCAAGCCGGGAAAGAATTCCTAAAATCCCGTTCAATAAATCCCGAAAAGTTTACATCGGAATTCCAATTTTCAAATGAAACAAATACAGGAAGCCAGATCATCCTCGAATCAGACGATCCTCAATGTTTTATTATTTACAAAAAACTAAAAGAGAAATCAGTAGTTGTTGCATATTCTACAACTAATAATTTCACGCCCAAAAAAGACACAATTCTTCCAGGAGCTAAAAATCTGATTAAAGCGATTGAAAATACTCCATCAAGAAAGCTTCTAAAGTCTGGTAATCCTGATAAAAAACAAATCGGCCCTTTGCTGAAAACAAAGTGGAATCAGAATAAATGGTTTAACAGGTATTGTCCGTATGATATTAAATGTAGAGCTGACGAAAATACATATGTTGGATGCGTTGCAGTAGCGATGGGTCAAATAATCAGGCACTACGGTAAATGGAACGACTTTATTCTTGATGCAAATCACTCCTACAATGACATTAATCTATCTGCCTATTCAACAGCTTATGATTGGTCAGAGATGATTGATGTCCCTTTGAATTATGATCTTGAAATATGCAGAATGCTGTCAGATCTGGGAATATTGATAAAGATGAATTATGGTTATCATTCATCCTCCCAGGGAACAGGTTGGGCAAGAATTGGTTTCAACGAACTTGGCTTTGAAAATGCATACAAAACAGAAGCTCATCATTTCACGCACGATGAATGGCTTGACATGATTTACTCATCCCTCAACAATTACATCCCGGTTTTTGTGGCTGGCAATGGACATGCCTTTATATGTGATGGTTACGACCAGGACGGACGACTTCACTTCAACCTGGGATGGGGCGGAATAGCTGACGGATATTACGAGAGTACTTGTGTCAATAAAAAACATTGCGTCAATGAAGCCATTTTTGAACTTAGCCCTGCAAATGAACTAGAGTCACCACACTCCTTAAGAATAGAAGAAATTAATTCAGAAAAGGCGATTTCCTGGTCCCCTCCTTATCAATGGGGAACACCTTCCTTGTACAAAGTTTATTATTCCGATGAAAATTATTTTACAACCCGGGATACCAGTATCCTGATTGATGACTTGATCCCTGGAACACTAGGCATAAAAATCTCGGCAATTTATCCTGAAGGTGAATCTGTATGGATTGGACCAATCTGGACTTTCAATCCCGGCGATGATATTGCAATAACCGACCCTGCCTTGTCGGAAGCACTGAAAAAAAATACTGATATGGATCACCCTATATTAGGCAGCAATATAATCTCGATGGGGAAATTGGCCAATGTAACTAAGATAAATATAAGTGAGCCTCTTGCTTCAACAAGTCAGATTTGTGAAATGAAAAACCTACAGGCGATTCGTATAAACGGAAAAGATCTGAAAAAAGGCGATTTCTCCTTTCTGGACAGTATGAAGCATATTCAAACTCTTGAAATAACCAATATTGATTGTGCAGAATTACCCAAGCTGATTGAATTCACAAAACTGGTGCAACTAAATCTGGATTCATGCAAAATAGAGAATCTAAATTTCCTGACAGGCCTGGAGCATCTTATTGTATTGGAAATAACAAACTGTGAAATAGCAGAATTCAATTTACCCGACAATCTAACTAGTCTGGAGCAACTAGCAATAAAAAATAATTCCCTCTCCTCAGAAATTCAATTTGAGCCCAATACTAATTTAAGAAAACTTGAAATTTCAGGAATCGGCCTGTCAGAGTTCAATCCTGAAAACATGAATCCCAAGCTTACCGTTTTAAATCTGGATAACAACAATTTAGCTCACATGAACTTCCTATCCAAATTTCCTAATTTGAAATCTGTTTGCCTCAACGGTAATATCATACAGCGACTTGAAATTAATTCTGATCATCCTCACTTAATTAATTTAAGTCTTAGTAATAATGAAATAGCCAATGTTTCAATTTCCTTCGATATTCCTTCTTTATTAGAATTGAACCTGAGTAATAATAATTTCCTGATTTTTCCGGGAATTTTCAAGCATATGCCAAACCTGACATCCCTGGATCTTAGCTACAACTCAATCAGCAAATTACCAACTATGAGGCTCCCTTACCTGAGAAACCTCAACATTTCGTACAATAGATTGAACCACATTAATAGTATCGACTTGTATGAAGCCCTCAAAACTCTTAATATAAAAGGAAATGCAATTAGCGACTTTTTCCCATTGATAAAAAATGAGCACTACAGAAACTTAATTTCACTGGATTT
>CAYXQX010000010.1:0-21757 GCA_964467485.1 uncultured Porphyromonadaceae bacterium
ATCCTGTTAAAAAGGCCCAGTTTTGAGGCCCAATCCTCCCTGCCATAAAAGTCAAATCCAACCGCCAGAAACAATTGAGACTGTTCCGTCTCGTTCATTTCTTCAATAGAGGATCTCACATACATAAAGAAAATACCAATAGGATAGCCACCGGAACACTCGTATAAGAGATACCTGGCATTGTCAAAATCAAAAGGATCAGGAACTCTTTTTATGCGGATAGCACTCATATTGAAAAGTGGTAAAAGCTTCAAACCCAAAAAATGTTTACGGAACCCAAAGGGATATTTTTCTTTCCCAAAAAGCAGTACTCTGATATTCTCCAGCTTATCATTAACCAGAGAAATTTTAGCAATATGATTGGGCCAGCAGGTTGAATCGCCATTCCACTTCAATAACTCATCAAAAACATAACTAGGGGGCGCATCCACTCCGATCTTATGGATATTCAGTACTGAAAATTTCTCAGGATCAATGCCAAAACGTTGGACTATTCTCTTGTTATAATCTTCCCTGTCTTCCTCCGACTTTAAATCAATAAGGGTTTGCTTTTCGGGTTTATTAAAGAAAAAATATTTAATATCAGTAAATATCCCAGAGCTTCGCGAGGGTGGACTTAATTCCTTATTTTTATCTTTTGAGGCCAAATCCAGAGAAATTTAAAACCTGAAATTAGCATTTAATCCCCATTGTTCCAGATCCAGCCCGGTTTATAACAAGGATTTTAACAATTCTCAAATAAATGAGTTACCCTTATGATAAAAAAAAGGGGTCTGCGCAGTTATAATAACCATCACAGATCCATTAAACAATAGCTATATCAGATGAAAGCAGAGGGGAAAAATGCTAATAATATATTGCCGGGATGGTTCTTGGCGTTCTGCGATAAGGCTTTACTTTTCCGGTAGCAACCAAGAATAGTCTCTCGTTCGTTTTTTTTATTAGACGTGCCATTTCTTCATATGGCTGAGAAGTAACATCAACTATTCCAATGTTATAGTTTTCTCCATCAAAACGGCCGGTAAGTGGCTGATCATTCCACTGGAAATAATGCAATCCAACTATTTCAGGTCGAGCAAAACCTTGCTCAACGTAATGTCTGTAAGCCATTCCTCTTGCTTTTTGACTTCTTACACCTTTAAGGCCGGTGGCAGGTAGGCCTCTGTCGATTGCACCAAAATGAAATTCCCCTATTATAACCGGCTTCTCAAGTTCATCGACAACCCTCTGGGTGTTTGGAGGATCAGGAAAGCTATAACCATTCATTGAGAAAACATCAAAATACTTGCCAGTCTGAAGACATGCACTGGAACTGATCCAGGCAAACCTAAGACCCAGGTTAAGATGATTGGGATCGGCTTTTTTTGTTGCCTCGCAAATAGTTTTGGCATACTTATCCACCATTATTACAGAAAACTCCAGCAGATCATTCTCTGCTTTAGTCGAAATGTCGTCATCCTTAGGCAAAATGAAGAATTGTAAATCGCCAAAATCAATAAATTCATATTCCCATGCTAGCGAAAGCAAAATGGGATCACTATCATATTTCAATCTGAGCCAATCAATAAATTTTTTCCTCGAAAAAGTTTGACCATTCTTATACATCATCTCCCTGGCCAGGTTGAATTCCCCAAAGGCCCAGTGTGGCTCATTGCCCAGGAAATATCCAATCATAAGGGGATCATCTTTTTTTGATTCTAATTGGCTGGCATAATTCATCACTGAAGCATCAAACTCCGGAGCAAAAATATCAGGAAAATCCCTGAACAGCTTGATCTTTGTTGTTGGCAAGCTTCTCATGGGATAGAAGTACGGTAAACCGGCATTTTGATAAAAAACTGCATCCGACCAGTTAGCACTACCTGTAAAGCCCAATGATCTTATTAGATTGGCTGTATATTCCTGCCATTTTACCATAAAATCATTACCCCATAAACGAATCAAATTTATGGTTGTAAAACTCAGGCTCATAAGGCCATTTTGTTTTGCATATGCCTTTGAATACAAACCTTTATTGGGAGGCAACCATTCAAAAAGATCTTCATTTTTCTCAACCGGGCCATGGCTAAAGGCCCTTACTCCTGTTGGAGCAACAGACAGATAGGCATAGCCGGAGGGATCGACCAGCCACCACCTATTACCATCATGATGAGTATGGAAAAACCCTGTGCTATCGAATTGCAAAGAGGAGAAGCCCATGTATTCCGACCTATCTGTTGGCCACTCCTCTTCTGCAAAGGTCTTCTCCGCTTCATTCATCTTATCTTTAAAATGATTAAAGGATTCAGATTTTCCTTTCCAGCTCCTTGCATTCCACTGTCCAAGAGAGTCAACCATTGGTTTTTCCTGAACTGGAAGCAGAGGTGGCATTTCATTATAAAGATAGATCCCTTGAATAAATGCCCTTTGAGGAAAAGATCTGGAATTAGCATTTTTAAACCTCAGACAAACCTCATCAACATCTTTAACATCCAACCTCTTACCACTAAGAGTACCTTTTAATTGGCGAGGCACTTTGGGGAGAAACACTTTCTGTGCATTCAGGTAGGAAAGAGGGAAAATCACTCTTGTTGGAAGACTCGGAAGGACTCCAATTCTGGCTGAAACCCTAGGCTCAAGCCATCCGTATTTGTTTACTGCATCTCCCTTTCTAATAAATTCCAATGAAACAACGAGTGAGGCTGCATTATCATGCTCCAGATCAATTACCAGGAATGTATTAGAATGGAAGGGAACCCCTTCATCATAGCCTGGAATCCTGAATCGAATTGTTTCATCATCAGGGTTAAAAAGAATTGAAGAATTTGCTGAAGGCGATTCTACCGGATATTTGCATATCGAATCATTATCAGCATATAGGTTTTCCAGGGAAAAAGTATATATCGGATTGATTTTCTCCTGACAAAATCCCTCAGGGATAGTCAGGAAGAAAAACAATCCGATACATAAACCTGTAATATTTACCCTAAAGATCAGGGTCATATCTTCTTATAATCCCGGCTGTGCATCAAGCAATTCGCGCAGTTTCTCCTCAGAAGGACGAGGTGCACGTGGTTTGATAATCTTACCTTCTGTGTCAACAAAAACAAAAGTTGGGATATATTTCACCAGGTAATCATCGTTCATTTTCTCGGCGTCGAGCAGCTGAATCCAATCAAAAGCTTCCTCAGCAACCATTTTTTTCCATGCCTCTTTGTCCTGATCAACAGAGATACTCATGAAAACCACATTTCTGCCTTTGTAATCTGCCACTAATTTCTTGTAATGAGGAAATTCTGATATACAAGGTCTGCACCATGTAGCCCAGAAATCAATATAAACATACTTTCCTTTAAGATCAGAGAGAGCTAGCATCTCCCCTTTTGTATTAGGCAAAGAAAAAGCAGGAGCATCTTTTCCTGGGAGGATTGAGGTCCAGTCATCTACTTTATCCTGAAGGGTCTTCTTATTTGCTTCATTTGTTGAATTGGCAATATAATTGTTAATAGCATCCTCAACTCCTGTTGCAGGACCTGAATCTAACTGTTGGCTCAGATTGTCGAAGATGAATTTCTCCTTCATTTCCGGAACCTCAAGGTTCTTTTCTATGTAAGCAATTTTTGCATTCAATAATTCAGGAGTACCCCAAACATCACCAGAAAGGCCACCCTCTTCCATCGCTCCATCATTAATAAAACCACCGATAATACCCATGGCTGCAGGAACATCTAATAGCAGTGGGTTGTTTATGTCTATTGACGTTTTATAGGCATCCCAGTCATCTGGAAGGATAACTGTATCCTTTTTAGCATAGTACTGATGAGCTCTGGTATAATTGCCCAGCTCCCCATATAAACTATATTGAAGGCTAAGCTTCTCCAATTCAATAAATGACTTTGACAAGCCATCATATCCATTAAGGAAAGAGACATAAACTTCCTGCAAAGAATCTCTACTAGCTCTGTAATCTACAGGCTCCTTTAAGTAGTTAACCATAGAATTCTTCTGCCAGTCACTGGCAAGAGCTCCTTTTTCAAGCATATAATTGTTTTCTGCAGCAAGGTCGCCGGAATAGCTCTTAGTATTATTCCAATCAGCAACGTCAACCATGAAATCTAAGCTTTTCCCTGGTGTGAGATAAACAGCAGCATTATTACGCCCATAAAGAAGGTACATATTAATTGCTTTTTCTGATTCCATTTCAAATACAAATGATCCATCCTCTTTAAGGTCAATTGTATCCCTAACACCATCAATATATGACATCAATACGGTAGAGTCGGGATTAAGAATTGTACCTGTCATCGATAACAGATTACTTGGTGTTTGCTGACATCCGGCGAAAACAATAATCCCCGCAAGCAACCATAATAGTTTTTTCATCTTTTAAGTTTTAATTATTCTTTAATATTTATTTAATTTCTCTGAAATTCGTATCCTGTATTATCAGTCCTGCCATCTATCTGTGCGAAATGGACCTGCAGGTAAACCTGCTTTATTGAAAAGGTTTGTTTCATCTGTTGAATCCCAGCCAAATCTTACTGAAACAGGAGCTTTAATATCCCCACTGTATACAACGACAGTATTGCCATATATTTTTGCAATGGCCGGAACAAATTTTTGATCACGACCAGCAATAAGGAAATGTTTTAATGCTTCCCCATCAGTTTTCAGTCCATCATCAGCATGATCAAAAACTATCCTGATCTTATCTCCTTCTATCCTGCTCTCTTTGTATAAGGGACCAGAGAAGGGAATATCCTTATCATAATCTTTAGCGAGAGCCCAATAAGCCAATCGCTTTCCAATATTCTCTTTATCTGGAGGATGGATTGTCCTCAAATCACCTATATCCATTGTTACAACCATCCCGGTAGCAGGCAGGAGCATGGCATTTTGCTGGGCTTCCCTGAGCAAGCCTGTACTAAGAGCATCTCTGTAAGTATATGGGGCAATTTGTACATAATAAAATGAGAAATCACTCTGGCCCCAGCTATCCCGCCAATTATTGATCATATTGGGGAAGATTTTTCCGTACAATTGACCATCATACCTGTTGGACTCGCCTTGATACCAGATTGCTCCTTTAATACGATAAGGAATAAGCGGATTAATCATCCCATTATAAAGGGTTGTTGGCGTGTTTGGTTCACCACAATTGTCGCACCAAGGCATAGCCACAACATCTCCATAGCTTTTACTTTTCCTAAATAGCCAATTGCCTTTTATTAGTTTATATTCTTCCGGATTATCTTTGTTGGAAATCCTAATCTTCTCAGGATCACCATAAATCCCTCCTGCCCCGCTTGTATTTCCTATCTGTATAGCAAGTGTATTTTTGCCTTTTTTGACTAAACCCATCGGGATATCATAAACTCTTGGTGTGCTCCAGCCGTATGGATAAGGCTGGGAACCAATATTCACACCATTCAACCAGGTAATATCAATTTCATCAATGGGCCCCAGTTCCAGGGTTAGAGCCTTACCTGCAAGTTTACCGGGGACTTTAAACTCCACCCTTAGCTCAGCCATGCCCCTATACTTACCCAATCTGGTGTTTTCCCATTTCGCAGGAACAGCAATTTTCCCCCAGTTTTTATCCTGATATTCTGGTAATACCCACTCCGGTGAATTATCTGCATCAGGTAGGAATCCAAGGCTGGCAAGCCACTTATCCTGTACAATCTCATAAGCATCCAGCTTCTTTTGCCGATATTCCTTAGCATTGATTTTACCCGGGCTAGACTGAAAAAATGGAATCTTACCAATATATTCTTTACTAGTCCAGGCCTCCGATGGTGTCCCACCCCAGCTTGAATGAATAAGTCCTACAGGTATTCCAAGTTCCTTATATAATTCCAGACCAAAGAAATATCCGGCAGCACTAAAATCCGGAGCAGTCTCTGACGAACATTCAGCCCAGCTACCCTCACAATCATCCTCCGGCTCATAAGAGGTTTTTCTTGTTACCGTGAATAATCGTATCTCAGGATAATCTGCTGCAGCAATAGCTTCCTCGGAACCAGCAACAGCTTGGCCCGACCATCCTTTAAGTGGCATTTCCATATTACTCTGGCCTGAGCAAAGCCAAACTTCGCCAATCAGGATATTTTCAAGATTGATTTTGGCACTTCCCGAAATACTTATTTCATAAGGGCCTCCAGCTGCTGGGCTTGGAATTTCAAGTTGCCATTTCCCCTGCTTGTTGGCAGTTGTTTTAGTAACATTATCCATCCAGGAAGCAGAAACACTTATAGATTGCCCCGGTGTATCCCAACCCCAAAGAGGAACATCATCCAATTGTTGTAGCACCATGTTACTACCAATGATAGCAGGTAATCTGGTCTGGGATTGTACTCCAACTGCTGAGAAGACAAAAAGGCATACCAATAACAATTTGTGGAGGGGGAAAGATCTAAAGAGCATATGTATTTAAGTTTAAGCTTATTCACCAATTATTTTTGGCTGAACAAAATACGAAATTCTCACGGGTTTATAACAAGCCTTATTCAATGGACTTGAAAAATTAAAATGCAGAGGATAGAGTATCTACAAAATAAAGGTTGATCTAATTACCAACCAACACCTTACGACGAACGAATAGTCCTTTATTGTCGGTAATCTCCATGATAGCGAGAGAAGAAGAAATCTCACCAAGAAAGAAGCTATGAGTAACTTCTTTGGCGTTATTTTTCCATTCTCTTAAAAGCTGGCCATTCAAACTTACTAGTCGAACTGAATATGGGTACTCCGGCAGAGCACTAAACTCAATATTTACCTGATCTACAATAGGGTTAGGATAAATTCTAAGCTGATTTTTCTGAAATTTCAAATTTTCAATACCTGTAGCACCAACCTGATAGAAAGCTGTTACCATTACAGAATCTTCCTCATTCTGAACATTAAAAAAGGTATAACTGATAATAGAGGATCCTTCCATTCCTTCAGGGTAATAATCACCGGCAAAAGAATTAAAATCAGTATCATTGGCACTTATCTTTGTTGAAACTGGCGATACCTTAACCGTTGGCATAAAGCAACTTCCTCCCCAGCAAAAGGTGTTAACTGATTCTTTAACAAGGGAGATTTCCCTCTTCTTTACCTTGACTTCAATTTCTTTGTCAGTAAGATTTTGAACCTTAATGTGTAATTCAAGGAGCTCATCAGTAATTTCTCCCATCATGTATACAGTATCATTACTCACTACATCATCACCATGTTTCAGGGCCAGGCTTTGAGCAAAAATACCTGAACTTAAAAATACAAAAACTGAAAAAACTAAAACTACTCTTTTCATCATCTCTTATTTTATTAAAATCTCACTGGAACACTGAATTACATCCCTGCTTACTGTTTCGTACAGGAAAGCAACAATCGAACAATTTTCCGGAACCCAGGCAGGATCCATTTGAATTTGTTTGATTACTTGAATATTGGCATTTGCTGAGCAATCTGATTGGGATAAACTCTCACCCCACACTGAACCGGCAGAAGTACGAAAAACGTGATTATGTTCATAATCCTCTACATCTATAGGATCCTGACTCTCATCTTTTTGCCATGAAATGATTCCACTTTCAAGCAGATAAACAGCCAAGCTAACATTCCCTTCAAGAGTTGATTTATTATGCAATCCAACCTTTATTTCAATTTCTCCTGATGTGTTATTGTATTCAGAGACAGTAAATAAATCGACCAGCGCAACATCTTCAATGACGGCGCTAACTTCGCTTGGCCATGATGAGTAGGATGCTTGTTTTGATTTTTCCAGATTTCCAACTACCCCAACAGGGAAGACAGCAAATTTAAAATACGTTTCCATCTCACTACCCTGGTCTGTCCTGAAATCAGTAGTAAACTTATCCCCGGAAAAAGTGCGGGCAAAATAGCCAGTGTGAAAGGCAACGGAAATTACTCTATCGCTATATAGCTCTTCAAGCTGCTCTATAGTCCGGTGTGCTTTGGGACAAGACTTACAGGTATGTCCTGTATATTCCAGGATCAATACATTCTTTTGTATTCCCTCATCTTTGGTAGTATCAATAAAATTATTGTCCTCCAGATAGGGCCCTTCAATAATATCGCAGCTTGCAAAAAGAAAACCTGCAATAAGTATGAAAAGATATATAGATAAATTTTTCATCATTCAATTAAAAACTACTGCTTATTGAAATAGTAAATCCATTCATAGCCGGCACATTCCTGCAAACTCCTCCGACACATAAAATCCCTTCTTTTTGTTTGCCATAGCTCAATTGTATTCTGTTGGCATCCTTAACAAATCCGAAGGATCCAATCAGATAATGTTGGCGTTTGGTGTCATCAGGATTCCCGTAATTATAATGGTCTAACACTGAAAAAAACCAATGCGGTGAGACAGAGTATTCTGCAAGAACCATAGCCCAGTTTCCTTTATCCTCCTTAGTCCATAGGCCCTGTGTTTCAAGCCGTAATGCATGCTTGGGCTTAATTTTCCAGGTTATATCCAGAACAGCGATTTCAGCATTGACCATGCCTCCTTTTCCTTCCAGGATCATCTGGTTATATTGAAGATGCTGGACTATTGCAGAAAATTTCCAATTCTTGGTTAATTTCCTTTCTACTTCAAAATTATAGTCCCTGTAAAAGGGCTGGTCACTGAATCTAAAAAACTCTGAAGTATAACCATCTGTTCCGCTGGTCCAGATTGGAGTAGAATCGTTTACCATCTGGTGGTCAATATCATTCACAAGAGAGAAATTGAAACTGAGCTGAGTTCCGTATTTACCTCCCAAGGCAGTGCCCCTCTTGAGCCTGTAGGAGATTTCTCCCTGAAGACCCATTTCACCTCTGCTTTGAGATGCATATGGGTAGAAGTTCATCAAACTGTAGGTGTGGTTTTTTGAAATAGGTGGCAAATAATTAATCATTAGCTTGCTTAGATTCTGATTCCTGCAGGACCTGAAGCTCATGTTATCCACCCTCTTGGCACTCAGTGCAATTCCAAGGCCGTCACCCGCATAACTGGTATTGATGAGTAAGGCATGACCGGGCTTATAAATGAATCCGTTATCAGCGGAAGGGTCGTTAATCTTATGGGCATACTCCGATTCCATGCTAAAACCACCCCTTGAAATATGTAGTCTTGAAGCCCATCCCCCCACATTTTCGGGAAGTATATAAATAGGGTCATCATCTGGCTGGTAGTTACTCACAAAGCTTCCTCCAAGTGATACACGGGTAGCTTTATCACGCAACAATGGTACAACATCATTAATCACAATATTGCCGTCTAAGGCCCTTACCAGGCCAGGGCCCATATCAAAAAATATCCTTTGTTGGCCAATCAGTCCGGTAAGCTGTATCCCATCAATGGGCGTATATTTTACTCTAAATCCTTTGAGTGAATTATCAATACCCAGGTTTTTATCCTCCCAGGTTCTTAGCAATATTCCCGAACCAAACTGCTCGTAAAAACTCCCAACCGTAATATCAAGATCATCATGACGGTACTGAGCAAATATATGTGGAAACCCCACTCCATCATTCCCCGGATCAATTCCCTGCAGAGTGTTCAGATAACCCTCATAGCGGACACCTGCAGAAAAATCCCCAGCATCATATCTGAAATTTGCATATGAATTTGTCAGAAAATTTTCAGGAACGGCCACGGCACCAATAGTTGAATCTGCACGATAAGATTGTGCATCAAGCTGGAAATTACCACTCAGTCTGCCTTGAGTAATCTGGGCAAACAATCCCGCAGGGATAATCAGGATTAATACAATTATTAATATTCTATTCATGAAGGAAGAATTATCAGATCCAATAAATCTATTTGGAATACTGGAGGATTTTCTCGAAAAGAACATCCTCATCTCCAACAGAGTAACCTGAGTGCTGCCAAACGAGCTTACCTTTCTTATCATACAGAAGAGTATGAGGCACATTAACAACATTCAGTGCTCGCTTGAGCTCCGAATTGGTGTCGAGATAAACTTCGTACTCCCAGGCTCTACCCTTAACAAAGGGAGCAACATTATGCTGACTGCGACTATCATCAATACTGATGGCAACAAATTGAAAATCGGCCTCATCCACCCAATCAGGATAAATATCCCTAATAGTATTCAATTCCTTGACACAAGGTTTGCACCATGTGGCCCAAAAACTTATGACCATCGGCTTTCCTTCCTTTTGGATATTACTCATCTCTATCATCTTCCCATCAAGACCTTTAACCTCAACATTGGGGAGTTTAGCTTTCTGAGCCTGAACACCAAAAGTTATGAAAAACAATGTAATAAAGCTTGTAAATATCTTCATAATCCTCTCATTTTTGGATGAATATCTTCTTAGTTAGAACTTGATTCCCATATGCAATGCGAAGAAATATAATTCCATTGGAAAAAGCTGAAAGATTAATGCTTTTTTCCGCTAATCCATTGTCGAGACGTCCTTCGAATAAAACCTGACCGACAATATTGTGAAGGGTAATTATTGAAGGACCCTCAAAATCAGGAGGGAACGACAAATTAATTTCTCCACTGGCGGGGTTAGGGGAAACTATAATGTCATAATCCTTCAAAGTGTTAATGGATATGCCTGATGTTTCCGACAGACAAAATTCAATTTGTTCTAATCTGTTGCTGAATGAATCTGCTTTGAATTCGGCAATCGTATCCCCCCGGTATATAAGCTGAAGGCCTCCCTTGCTTAATCCATCACCAAAACGATCGTGAAGACTGATTGTATAACAGTGATTTGCTTCCAGGCAGATAGTATCATAAAATGTTGTACTGGCTATATTATAGCTTTGTCTTTCGGCTGCTACCTTTCCCTCCTCAGTGACCTGCCAGAATGTTTCAGCCGGATAGGTGTCAGTAGTGACCTGTATTGTTAGTTCCTCACTCTCTTTTAGAAAAAGGAAAGAGCCCTTACTGGGGCCATTATTGGCCTCAGCATCATGTGAGTAATTAACAGAACCAATTAGAACTTCGAAATCATGCCAACCCTGCGCTAGATTCTCCAGTTTTGGGAAAGTTAACGAGGCATATTCATAAGGCAATAAAAGCTCAGAAAACTGCTGTGTATATTCCAAAATTCCATCAATTTCAATGTTTAACCAGAGGTCTGTGATTTCATTTTTGCCATAGTTTTGAAATTCAACTTCAGGAACAATATCCTCGTTGCAATAGCTTCCTCTGGGTTTATCAAATCCAATTATCCTGATATCATTTTCAACATCCCTCAGGCCTGGAGATGTTTCAATAGCATCAGATAATTCATTCTCCAAATTCATTGTTATACCTGCAAATACCTTATAAGATCTATCTGGAGCAACAACATAGTAATAAGGAAAACCGCTTAGCTTATACATTGCGCCAACCTCCTCTGTTTCATTAACATGAGGGTTTGTCGACTCAAAAGTCTCCATAAACTCTCTTACCTCCTGATCAGTGGTTGGGCTATATGCTTCCAGTGACAAGAATTCCATTACCTGGCTACCCTCAGGTCCGTATTTATTGTATATACCCTCCAATACGGGTGTATTTGACTGGCAAATACCACACCATACAGCAAAAAAATCAATAAGGACTACCTTACCTGAATCCAAATATTCGTAAAGATGGTGATCAGCACCATCAATATCTGTGAGAGTAAAATCAGGAGCATTCCCATGCCCATCCAGTTGGGCCATAAGATTACCAGACCCAAGTGTAAAAACCAATATAGCAACTAATAATAAAACCTTTTTCATTTCCAAAACCGATTAAAAACAAATACCGGGCAAAATGCCCGGTATTTAATACAATAAACTCTTAAATTGGTTTCGTAAAAGAATTTTTTAGTCCATTTTAAGCTTTTTCCAATACCTTGTAAGCAAGAATGTGGTAAGTGCAGCACCGGCTGTAAGAGCAATAGCCGGAGTGTAATTTCCGTATATAAAATAGCCCGTTGCAAAAAGGCTTAAATAAACAGAGAAAGATCCCAGTACCATACAGATAATACCGGTTGGTACATCCCAGGCCTGACTTCCTTCGGGTTCAACAGAAACGCCATCTTTTTCAGCTTCAGCAATAACCTTTTTCCATCCGGGTCCGCCAGGATGAACCAAACGATAAAAACTCCTGAGAGTATCTTTTGGTGCAGGTTTAGTAAGCAAGGTGACGGTGACCCATGCTACAGTAGTTAATCCTACTCCAATCAACAATTCCCAGTGAGATTCCAGCTCAACCATACCGGTTAGAGGGTGAATAAATTCGAAATACAAGGCTATAAAAAATGAAACGATCATCCCTGTGATCTCTGTATAAGCATTAATCCTCCACCAGAACCAGCGAAGAATATAAATGAGGCCAGTACCGGCACCAATCTGAAGAAGTATGTTAAAGGCCTGTAATGCATTCTGAAGAATCAGTGCAAAAAGACCAGCTAAAATCATTAATAAAACAGTTGAAATCCTTCCAACCATAATAACTTGCTTATCGGTGGCTCCAGGGTTCAGGAACCTACGGTAAAAATCATTTGCTATATAGGATGAACCCCAATTCAGTTGTGATGCAGTAGTTGACATGAAAGCCGCAATCAAGGAGGCTACTACCAGACCAAGGAAGCCATTAGGCAACTTTGATAGCATTGCTGGATAAGCAAAGTCATGCTGAACTATGTTAGGATCAATATCAGGGAAGGCTGCCCTTAAAGAAGCAAGATCAGGAAAAACAATTAGAGATATAAGTGCAACCAAAATCCATGGCCACGGACGTAAAGCATAGTGTAGAGTGTTAAAAAGCAAGGTAGCTTTCATTGCTCCGGTTTCATTTTTTGCACTTAACATTCTCTGTGCGATATAACCTCCACCTCCTGGCTCAGCACCGGGATACCATACACTCCACCACTGAACCGCCAATGGCATTATCAATAAAATTATTACCATTCTGGTATCGCTAAAATCAGGAAGCAGGTTTAGTTTGGGTATAACATTTTCATGTGAAATTAAACCGGCAAGGCCACCTACCTCAGGCAATTTCAATAGAATGACAGCAGCACCAATGGCACCAGTCATAGCTATACCAAATTGGAAGAAGTCTGTTAGCAGAATACTTTTCAGACCTCCAATTGTAGCGTACAACAACACTACTACAGATGCAATAATCAGGGTTTGTTCAGCTGACCATTGAAGCATTACTGCTCCTATCTTAATCAGTGCCAGAGATACAGTAGCAATAACCATGATATTGAAGAAGGCCCCAAGATAAATAGCCCTGAATCCTCTAAGGAAAGCTGCCAATTGGCCACTATAACGAATTTCATAAAACTCAAGGTCGGTCATTACCTTAGATCGCCGCCAGAGCTTGGCATAAACAAATACCGTTACCATGCCGGTTAGCAGGAATGCCCACCAGGCCCAGTTACCTGCAACACCATTTTGCCGCACAATATCAGTTACCAGGTTTGGTGTATCGCATGAAAATGTAGTCGCTACCATCGAGACGCCGAGGAGCCACCATGGCATATTTCTTCCGGATAGAAAGAAATCTTTTGCCGAACGGCCTGCATTTCTGGAAGCAATGAATCCAATCGATAAGAGAATTACGAAGAAAACTCCAAGAATAATCCAGTCTATTGTCTTGAGTACCATATGTTTAGTTTAAATTATTAAAAAGGCCAATCTCTTTAACTTAAAAGTAATTATCGAAAAGCAAAGAAATGCTTGATTCCCTTACTCTCCAAATAATGTGAAACAAATATTTATAAAATAATTATCCCCTCAATATGCACGTCTCTTCCAGCGATATCACTACACTAATTGCCGATGAAATATTTGTTGCCTAAAACAAAACAAATCCTAAATATATTTGTTTTAGTATATGTAAAGCAAATTTCAGAACTAACAAAAAACAATTTCATGAAAAAGAAATCCTTATTACTATTATCGTTTGGCTTAGCCATAATGATGATGATGAACTCCTGTGAGCCAGAAGCGCTCACACCCCCTAATCTGACAGTTACACCAGCTGAAACGGTTATGGCTGTTCCAGGTGAAATGCTTTCATATCGGTCTATTGTTTCATCCGACACAGACTTAAGCTCTTTTGAGATCCAGGTTAAGATGGGAGAGACCCTTGTAGCTATGGCTGATAGTACTTTCCCTGTGAGTACAACATCTGCAATAATAGATTTTGCATTTCCTGTACCTGACACGATTACAATGTCAACGACAATAACATTTACTTTTGAGGCAAGAAATGAATCTGAGAGTTCAGTAGTAAGCAGAACAGCTGATATCAGTATACCTTACGGGGAAATTAACAACTACACAGCCGTTATTCTTTCTGATATTGAAAACCCAAATGGAAGCAGCTTTTTCTCCCTCGAAAATAACGAGAGGATGCAACTAGTAGCAGCCACTGCAGCTTCTGAAAAAGTTGATATTATTTATTATTACGGTGCAAGCAATCAAGCGACCCTTTGTGCCCCTGCTGATACTGATGTTGAAGCATTCGAAGATAAAAATGACAATCCTATTGTTGCCGGATTTCCAACCAGGAACAATACAAAATTGGCATTAATTGATATGCTTGATACCGACTTTAATGCTATTGTTAATGATGGTGCTATTACCATGAATGAGCCAGAAACGACCTTTACTGCTGTTGCTAAACTAGAGGTTGGGAATATCCTTTTTGCTGAAACCGTTGGTGGCAAAAAATCCCTTATACTGGTTAAAGATATCACTGGCGGACAAGGAACCAGCGAAATCACTATTGAAGTTAAAATTCAGAAATAATATACCATAAACCTATCAGGCTGATCAGCCTGATAAGTTTGCTTCAATGCTTAAGCTTCTTACAATAAGCCTTTTATTGCTTACGCAAGTCTGCAATGCTCAGTTTGTGGAGAAAATAAATTTCCACATCTCTCCGATCAAAAGCATATCAGAGGAGCCTTTTGCCAATTCCTTTAAATTACAACACGCGATTTCCAGTCTGTCTGTAGCTATTAAACAGGAGTACTCTTTCGATGGTTCTTACCTGGTTGCAGACAGGGACACATTCTACCTTAAACAAGATGAACACGGCCTTGAGGTAGACACCAAGTTCAGTGTTCTTGTAATCTTTCCTCAAAATGTGAGTTCCTTCGAGCTCCATTATGCTACTATCAGGGATTCGATAAATATTTTTCTGATCAATGATAATCCTGAAAATAGTAATCTGACCATCTCACCATCTGATAGTTATAAATCAATAAATCCTGATTTCACGAGGCCTTCAATGATAGATCAGTCGGTTTGGAGAGCAGGGCTAAAAGAACCCGATTTTGAAAGAATTGTACATGAAGTTCACAATGTGATAATACATCATTCCGCAAGTTCTAATCTGGTAACTGATTATACAACAGCCATCAGGAATATCTATTTATATCACACCAAGGTAAGGCACTGGTCGGATATTGGATATAATTATGTTATTGCAGCTAACGGCGACATTTATAAAGGCCGTGATCCAGGAATTAATGAGCAGGACATGGTGATGGGTGCCCACTTTTGCAGCAGTAATCATGGAACTATGGGAATATGTATGTTGGGAACCTTTACAGAAGTTGCCCCAACAGATGCAGCCTTTGATTCCCTGGAGAAATTACTGGTCTGGAAGCTTGGAAAAGATGGTCTGGATCCCTTGGGTCAATACGCTCATCCACTCAATGATGAGCTCAATGTAATTGCCGGGCACCGGGATGGATGTGCCACTGAATGCCCGGGTGAAATCATGTATTCAAGACTGGGATTGATGAGGGAACGGGTAAATAATAAGATCATTATAGTCGGGATCGACTTAGTTGATCAGCATAATAATGTATTAGATGAAATCCATCTCTTCCCAAACCCTTTTGACCAAAACCTCTCAATTACTTCTGCTCATCAAATTGAATCGCTTTCTATCCTCTCATTATCAGGAGAAGCAATTAAAACGATCCAAAGCCCAACACAAGAAATTGATCTTTCATTTCTTCCGACAGGGATGTATCTGATCCAGATTAAATCAGGAAATAAAACCTTATTGAAAAAAATATTGAAAAAATAAAAAGGTTATCTGAAGAGCTTTGGCACCGGAATCACCGAAATTCACACCCATCACCTCAATTCACCCTGAATCACCTCAATCTTATTGATTATATCGCCCACCTCGAGTTTATGTACCACATCTATGCCACTCACAACTGATCCGAAATTGGTGTATTTACCATCAAGATGTGGGGTAGCTGTTTGAGTAAAATACCATTGGCTGCCTTCTGTATCTTTCCCGGCTGAAGCCATCCCAAGAGTTCCCTCCATAAAGAGTGAAGGTGTGAATTCTGATCTTATAGTAAATGGAGGTCCACCCCATCCGTCGCCTCGAGGGCATCCATCCTGAACCACAAAATTCGGGACTACCCTGTGTATAGCTTTATTATCGTAGTAACCCGATTCAACTAATTCAAGAAAGGCCGCAACAGTTCCGGGGCACCAATTAACATTAAGCTGAACAATAACATCTCCCTTATTGGTGAAAATCCCTACTATTTGACGGGGAGGAGTATACATAACTCTGTCCCAATCAATAGGGTGGTTATAACCAGGAATAGATTTGCCTCCATAATCCTTTTCTGTAAGATAAGTCAGTGTAGAAATTAACTCATTTTTTGCTTCAATCATGTCAGGTGATTGTGCATCTTCCAGTGCTTGTTCCATAAAGGACACATCCTTAATTACTTCCTTGTAAGCCAGCTCTTTATCACGAATCATGCCAGCTGCGAATGATACAAGCGCAATATCCTTTGAACTTATAGCTGTTTTAAATATTCTCAGAAACTCAGCATCCAGATCAATACCCTTTAATGCCATTTTTTCTTTTACGCCATTGTATTCTTTATTCTTGATCATTAAGGTAATTGTCTCCATGGCATAAGTCCTTATCACAGGAGGTGTATTAAACATCTGCTGCTCAACGAACTTATAAGCATCCGGCTTGGTAGCAAGTCCCTTTAGTAACCAGGCCTTTTCATTAGTATTAAATGAATTAAGGTATAGCCCGGATATCTGATCTTCAATCCCCTCCTTCCCCTTAATATTATGGGTTAGTTCCATGGCTTTTCCCAGTAATAATGCTCTGGCCCTCCAGTTTTGGACCTTCTTAATTGCTCTCAGAATCGCACGGCGATCATCTTCGTTGGCATTTTTCTCTATTGTCTCAGCCGCAGCCACAGCCAGATTAGGGTCTTGTGATCCTGCAGCAACAAAAATCAGTCGTGAAACATCCTTCCATGATTGATCATCAATAGCATGCATGGTGTTGACCTTTTCCCGGTAATCAGCATCAGAATCAAGAATTATCCTGATTGAAGATCCTGCCTCTTTACCATGCCCCTTAATTATTCCTGATATCAGGTTAGCACTTACCACCGGGTCTTTCTCTTCTCTGTATAATTTTTCTAATGCTGCAATATTCGCTTTCAACCATACTGTATCTGAGTATCTGGCAACATGATATGAGGAATAAATCATTCCAACTGTACTTGTGCCCGCTTTCATAATTTCCAGGGCCTTACTATTACCCTCTGACAATGATATCCCCCTCATCCCAAATCTAAGTATTCCCTGAGCCTGTCCCTCAGTCTCCTGAAAATCTACTACTTGTTGGGACAACCACCTCAAATCCTCCAGGTTTCCGGTCTTACCTAAGGCATCAAACAACATTCCTCTCACTAGCTTTACCGTATCTTTGTCCAATGCATCCTTTATATGTGGAACAGCACTTGGGTGATACGACTGTCCAAGAGCAAATGCTGCTACTAAGCGTATGCCATCCATTTTTGAATCCAATGATACCGCAATGCTGTCGTTCAGGGAAGGAGCCTGAATACTAGCAAAACACATCAAAGCTTCACCCTGGTAGTTAAGATTAGAATCCCTCAGATAGCTAAGGAGGGCTAAGGAATCCCGTTGGTCGGTGAGATCATGAATTTTGCGTATCTCAGGATCAGAGAATTTATTTAACCCTCTCTGGGAATACGCTTCACTGAAATTCCCAAAAACAAATAATAGAATGCTTGCGACGATAGGCAAACCAGTGTTGTTGAACTTCCATCTCATAGCCAAATACTAATTTTGTTTGATCTCCATAGCATTATAAAAAATCTCCAGGATATTCGAACGTATATTCAGGTCATATAATTTGCTATTCTCCCTCGTTGGATAAACACGGTTGGAAAGAAAAACATATAAAAGCCCTGATTCTGGGTCGGCCCAAACAAGTATTCCGGTGTAACCCGAATGGCCAAAGCTGGAGGAGCTAACACTATGGGCAGGATAAGCCTTTGAAATTTCGAATGTGTCATTTCTCACCAAGGGCTTATCAAACCCCAATGCACGCCGGTTGTCTTCTTCACAATACTGACAGCGGGTAAACTCCATCATAGCTTCTTCTGACAGGAACCTTTCACCCCCGAATTTACCACCCCAGAGATACATCTGATGAAGCTTGGCAAGATCCTCAGCAGTAGCAAATAAACCGGCATTCCCGGAAACGCCGCCCATCATTGCCGCGCCTTCATCATGTACATATCCTCTTAATTGCTCCATCCTGAAGAAATCATCGTCCTCAGTAGGCACAATCCGTTCTTTTGGGAACCATCGTAAGGGATTGTATACAAGAGTCCAGGCACCCATTGGTCGATAAAATTCATTGTATAAAAAGTCTTCGTATTTCCTCCCACTTATATTCTCTATAAGTTTAGGATAAATATAGGATAAGAGACCTGAGTAAACGTATTCCTTTTCCTTCAGAAGAGGAGACTTTTCTATTTCTTCATAAATAGTTTTCTTATACTTATTCTTAACCCACAGATCTTCGGATACTCTATCGGAAAACCGTCTTGAAGAATCAGACTTGATATCTCCCCTCTTCAATGGACCCTGTTTGAGCTTGGCTTCCTTGTAATATGGAATCCAGGCCGCCAGTTGTGCATAATGGGCAAGACCCTCTCTCAGTGTAAGATCCTCTTTATTAGTGCCTTTGAACCTTGGCCAGTAATTCGAAAAGGGAACATCCAGATTAATTTTTTCCTCATCATAAAAACGAATTAATGGAGGTAATGGGCCCGTCACTTTGGTTACAGAAGCAAGATCATAAATATCTGAAAAATGAACAGGCTGTTTCTTGTCATATGTGTGATAACCATATGTCTCGTGAAAAAAAACCTTCCCATTTCTGGCAGCAAAAACTTCACAACCCGGATAAGCAGCAGAATCTATTCCTGATTGACAGATGGAATCAATTTTTTTTTTGAGGAAACGACCATCCATACCTGCCTCCTCCGGCTTGATATATGAAAACCTTATTCCTCCTTCGACCCTTATGCCATCTCCAGCCTTAAAATATTCATTTACATCAACGGGTAACAAGCCATCTGCACTGATTCCTCCAAAAATAAGCTGGGCAGCAAAATCCTGGGCCAGAAAATTATCATAATAAGAACATATCAGTCCAGCTGATTTTTGGATATCAGGAATAATTCCAAGAGCATAAGGATTCCCAAATACGCTTATGACAGTCTTCTGACGGTTAATGATCTCTTGTAAGAATGTAATCTGCTTAGGAGTAAGACCAAAATTTTTAGCTGATCTCATATCCATATTATGCACCCCGATAATAAGCAGATCATATTTCTCCAGATCTAAAAGCAGAGAGTCAAAATCAGCAGGTTCAGCATCCCTGTCAATTGAAAATGGATCAATTCTGGTATACCTTTCCATTCTTGCCTGGAAACTGCTTGTTCGGCCCCTGCCCAGGCATAGGGATGCAATTCTTGTCGACTCAAGATTTTTGACAGGAATAATCTCTTCATCGTTTCGGAGAACAGTCAGAGATGCCATGGTTAATTCTCTCCTTAAAACCTGCGCAGAAACCGGAAACATCTTATCAGTAATATTTTCTGCTGAGATTTCAGCAATATGATACAATCCAACATCATATTTAGCTTCCAGAATTTTTTTACATCTGGATAAAACATCTTCCTCCGGTATTCTACCATCCTCAACTGCCTGATAGATGGCATCGATTGCTATTTCAACATCCTCCACATAAACCAGAATATCGTTCCCTGCTAAAAAGGCCCTTACCTCCAGCTCCCCTGGTTTAAAATTATCTGCCACTCCTTTCATATTCAAAGCATCAGTAACTACCAATCCTTTAAATCCTAGTTCACCTTTAAGCTTTCCCTCTATTACTTTGGAAGACAAGGTTGTAGGCACCCCAGGTTCGGGATCAAGAGCCGGTATATTGAGGTGGGCCACCATTATTCCCTGTAAACCATTGTTTATCAGTTCTTTAAACGAAAATAATTCAACTGCATTAAGCCTTTCAATATCATGTTTAATAAGGGGTAAAGCCAGGTGTGAATCTGTTTGAGTATCACCATGACCCGGAAAATGTTTGGCAGTTGGGATGATATTCTCATGCTGCAAACCTTTCATGTAGGCAATCCCCTTGGAAGCCACCCGTTTAGGGTCTGATCCGAATGAACGATAATTAATAACCGGGTTCTCAGGATTATTATTCACATCTACTACAGGAGCAAAATTCATTTGAATACCCACACTCTTCAATTGCTTTCCAATCTCCCGTCCCATTTCATAAATCAGGGAATCATTCCTGATGGCTCCTAAAGCAATCTGATATGGGAAACGCATCGAACTATCGAGCCTCATCCCAAGTCCCCATTCAGCATCTATCCCCATAAGCAGGGGGACCTTGCTAGCTGATTGAAATCTATTGATCATATTGATCTGGCGAATTGGCCCACCCTGAAAAAATGCCATGCCACCTATCCCATATTCCTTAATCATGGTTTCCAGCTCCCTCGTATGAAGACTGTCTCTATTTGACCATGCCGGAACCATTATAAATTGTGCAATTTGCTCTTTCTCACTCAGGGAGTTGAAAACCGAATCTACCCATTTTCCCTTTAACGATGCTTCCTCCTGATTTACAGAATTTTGGGCGCTCAAACTAAGAAAAGGTAAAATTAAAAATATCAAACTAAATAAGGCTCTTGGCATGTCTCTGTTTCATGACTGATTTACAGTTTTCAAAGGTACAATTTATCATGATTGTTAAAATACTGATTTTCAATTTGTGAACGCCACACATTTTTTAGTATCCTATCCATTTACTTGCCCACAAATACCTAGCTTTGCTTTAGTCAGAAAGGAAGATGAGATGAAAAAATATGTTGCAATTACAGGTATTATCCTGATGTTAATATTTGTATCAAAGGAACTTCGGGCCCAGCAGGAAATACCAGCATGCCCATGCTGTGCCGAAGAGAACCTGCAATTTGATTTCTGGATAGGTGATTGGGTTGTGTACGCTAAGGGTAAAATGGCCGGATTCAATAAGGTAACCAAAATTGAAGACGGATGTATTATTCGTGAGAATTGGAAATCATTTGAAAGTGCCTATACCGGTACATCATATAATTTCTACGACAAAGCAGATAAAAAATGGAAGCAGGTTTGGGTTGATAACCAGGGCACTGTTTTGGAATTATCCGGTGAATTCAAGAATAATAAGATGGTTCTTCAAAGCGAAGCAAAAAAAGACCAAAATGGCAACCATATAATAAATAGAATTTCCTGGTCGAAAAATGAAGACGGGACCGTTTGTCAGCTTTGGGAACAATCGGATGATGGGGGTGTGACGTTTAACACTTCTTTTGATGGGCTTTATCGGAGGAGGAAGTGATTTTGCTCACTTCG
>CAYXQX010000011.1:0-20876 GCA_964467485.1 uncultured Porphyromonadaceae bacterium
AGCTGATCATTAATCATGAGATGGGTCTTACCAAAAACCAGAATCCTTTGCAGGGTTCCTTTATCATCGAAGAGTTAACGGGTTTGGTGGAGGAAGCTGTGATGCTCGAGTTTGATCGTATTTCTGAGCGTGGCGGAGTGCTCGGAGCTATGGAAAGGACTTATCAAAGGAATAAAATTCAGGAAGAGTCACTCTACTATGAGAAATTGAAAAACTCGGGTGAGCTGCCGATAATGGGAGTGAATACTTTTATCTCATCTAAAGGTTCTCCATTTGTCAGACCTGGAGAAGTTATCAGGGCTACTGAAGAGGAGAAGCAATATCAGCTGAACTCTCTGGAGGAATTTAAAAAAGTCAATAACAAGCTCAGCAATCATTGGCAAAAGCAGATCAAAGAGGCTGTGTTAAAGCAAGAGAATGTTTTTGCTGTACTAATGGATGCCAGTAAGTACTGTACACTTGGTGAAATCACCAATGCACTGTTTGAGGTTGGCGGTAAGTACCGCAGGAATATGTAGAACTCTTGTCGGAAACCTTTAGGAGTATGTTAAAGGTTCAAGCTCGCCTGCCAGAAGGTAGTAGCCATTAAGAGCCAATGTCTCCACATCGTCCTCGCTAGAATAAGTATGAACAGGCGCAATGGCCTTGATGTTATTGGTCAGTTCTGCCATAAAAACCTTACTATGAGTTAAGCCCCCGGTGAGAAGGATAGCGTCCACATCGCCTTTCAGAACGGTAAACATTGATCCAATAGTTTTTGATACCTGATAAGCCATTGCTTTTAGATGGAAAATGGCCTTTTTGTCACCCTCTATTGCCATATTGTCGACTGTATAGCCTTCATGACTACCCACATAGGCAAATAGTCCGCCATCAGTTGTAATCATCTTGCAAACCTCATTTTTGGTGTATTTGCCACTGAAGCAAAGCTTTATGAGATCCCCTATCGGTACATTTCCACTCCGGGATGGGGAGAAGGGACCATCCCCGTCTAAGCCCTGGTTGGCGTCGATAACCCTACCTTTCTGATGAGCTCCTATTGTGATGCCATTGCCCAATTGAGCAACAATAAGATTTAAATCTTCATATTTTTTCAGAACTGTCTTTGCATATTTACGGGCAACGGATTTTTGCTCCAGGGCATGAAAGACTGATCGCCTTGTAAATTCAGGATGGCCTGATACTCTGGCAAAATCGATGAATTCATCAACAACAACAGGATCAGCAACATAGGCCTTGGCCTCTTTAAGGTGATCAAGAAGGGAATGAGCAATTAAACCTCCAATATTAACAATGTCAACACCGGAAACTCCACTTTCCAAATCAGAAATCATTTCTTTATTGACCTCATAAACTCCTGCTTTGACAGGTTTTACAAGTCCTCCGCGGCTGATGATAATTTTTATCTGATCTATCGGAATGTCATTCTCAACCAGTTCTTTTAAAACAAGACTGCTTCGGTACGATGTTTGATCAGTATACTTTTTGAAATCCTGGCGGTCTGCTGAACTATGTAGAACCTTTTTTAAAAAGATTAATTTTTGGCTTCTGTAAACACCAATATTAGTAAAGGAATTTCGCGGATGTATCGCCAGAATTAGTGGGCCTTGGTATGTAGTATGAGGATTCATAATGAAGATTTTAGTAAGGTGAAAATAGTCATTTTACATAATCATTGGAGCTTTTATTCAGGGCTAATATGTTTTGAGTTTTACTAATGATTGAAATTCAGGGGCTTATAGTTAAAAAGATGAGGTTTGATTTCAGCTGTCTTTTTGGCAAATTTGAAGATTGAAAATATGTATATGAAAAAAGTTATTTTAGGATTCCTCATACTGACTATAAGCCAGCTAATAATGGCTCAGACAGTGTATAATCCAAATGTGGCAATTAAGCCGATTTCTACCCTGAGCGTTTATAAAGTTGAAATGCTGGAAAACTCCACTGCTATAACTTTCAGAATAGGAAATAACCCTCAGTTAGATGCTTTTTCACTGAAATCAAAGGATATTATTTTGAGGAAGGTTAGTGATACAATGGATCTGCCTCTTCTAAAATCGGAGAATGTTAAGTTTTTTCCCGATAAGCATGTTTTTACTTACAAGGATGAAATTTATGAATTCACATTGCATTTTGGAGGATTAATACAACCTGTAAAATATATTGATGTTTTAGAGAAAACTCCTTCAAGAGATTTTTATGTTCAGGGTATAATACTTAACGAAGATCTGAACACAGAAATTACCAGAGGGTTTGACGCTTATAAGAAAGGCGACACGATGGGAGCAGTGGATCATTTCAAAAATTTTGTTGAGATGGATCTGTATTTTGAATATGGGTTTGCATATTTCTTTATCTTGAATATCCTCGCAAACATGAATGAATGGGAGGAAGCACAAAAGTGGTATAGCCAATTTAAGAATAAGTTCTTCTACGATAAAGAGCTGCATATTAACAACTTACAGAAAATGGGAATTATTCAAAGATTAGAGGAGGGTAAATGATGAAAATATTTATTACAACAGTACTGGCAATCATCTTTCTTTTTTTTGGAGCCAAAGTAAAACTTGTGGATTCTACTTCGCAGGAATGGTATGGCGGTAGATATGAGTCGGGAAGGGGAACGGATTATTCATTAACTCTGAAAGCTCGTGCGGGTTCTGATAAGCTTGTTATAGATAAGCTTTGGGTTGGAGAGGAATTATATGAAGCCAGTGCTCTTAAAGATTTTGCCAGGAGGACAGAAAAGAGTTTTGAAAAAGGGGATACTATTTATGTGCGTGCAGGTAAAAAACTCCTGCCGGATGAACAAGGGGTAATGAAAAATGTTAGTGGGAAAAAGATTAAACCTCCCAAGAGTTTTTCCGGGTCTGCATTATTGGTTTATACCTGGAAAGGGAAACAGAAGTTTCTCGAAATTAAGGAGTTTAGAGTACTTGAGAAGATTATTTATCCATAAATAAGGAAGATTTAAAGATGAGTAGAAAAGTTATATTGATGATTTTGGATGGCTGGGGTATAGGAAAACGGTCTGAGGCGAATGCTATACTGAAAGGAAACACTCCAAATATCGATGGATTGATGGAGAAGTACCCCCATTCAAAATTAAGAACATCAGGAGAGGATGTTGGTTTGCCGGAAGGGCAGATGGGGAATTCTGAAGTTGGACATTTGAACATAGGTGCCGGTCGTGTTGTTTATCAGGATTTAGTGAAGATTAACCATGCTGTAGCTGATAACAGTATTGCTGATAATTCCGAGCTTAAAAAGGCCTTTGCCTATGCCAGGGATAATAATAAACAAGTTCACCTGATTGGCCTTGTCTCGAATGGAGGGGTTCACTCCCTTGATAAGCATCTGTATAAGCTTTGTGATCTGAGTGGTGATTATAATCTGGATAAAGTTTTTATTCATGCTATTACTGATGGGCGTGATACAGACCCCAAAAGTGGCTTGGGATTTATAAAGAACCTTGAGAGTTATTTGGAAAATTCCAATGGACAAATAGCCAGTTTGATTGGCCGCTACTATTCAATGGACAGGGATAAGAGATGGGAAAGGATCAGAGAAGGATATGATCTCTATGTGAATGGAAAGGGTAAAGCTGCTTCAAGTATTTCGGAAGCTGTACAAGAGAGCTATGATGAGGGAGTTACTGATGAGTTTATTAAGCCTGTTTTCATAAAGGATGACAATGGGGATCCGATAACGAAAATTACTGAAGGGGATGTAGTGATTTGCTTCAATTTCCGTACCGACAGGTTGAGAGAGATGACTATAGTGTTAAGCCAGACTGATATGCCAGAGTTTGGAATGAAGGCCATCCCGCTTCAATATTATACGATGACCCGGTACGACGATAAATTCAAAAATGTGAATATTATTTACGACAAAGAGAATGTTAAAAATACTATAGGTGAAACTCTGGAAAGGAATGGTAAGAAGCAGTTGCGGATTGCTGAAACAGAGAAATATGCCCATGTAACCTTCTTTTTTAGTGGAGGCAGGGAAAAGGAATTTGAAAATGAGAAGAGGATAGTGATTCCTTCACCTAAGGTTGCAACTTATGATTTGCAGCCCGAGATGAGTGCTTTCCTGGTTAGGGATGCCATTCTTTCTGAGTTGGAAAAGAAAGAATTGGATTTTGTTTGTTTGAACTTTGCAAATGGCGACATGGTAGGCCATACAGGTGTTTGGGATTCAATTATCAAAGCTGTTGAAACCGTTGACTCATGTGTTGGCAGTGTTGTGGAATCGGCAGGCAGGAATGGATATGAAGTTATCATTATTGCTGATCATGGTAATGCTGATTTTGCTGTTAATCCTGATGGTTCACCAAATACAGCCCATTCACTAAATCCCGTTCCATGTATTATAGTTAGTGATGATTATGATAATGTTGAAGATGGTATTTTGGCAGATGTGGCTCCAACTATTTTGAAAATGATGGGGATAGCTCAGCCAGATGTTATGACAGGTAAAGCTTTGGTATAGAGATAGTATAATGCTGGAAATTGATAATACCCTCATTAGCCTCGACGTCCTGCAGAAAAAATTTTGCTGCGACCTGTCGGCATGTAAGGGAGCCTGCTGTGTACACGGTGATAGCGGAGCCCCATTGAGGCCGGAGGAGAAAGAAATCCTTGCAAAAGTATATCCTGATGTAAAAGAATTCATGCGTGAAGAAGGCAGGAAGGCTGTGGATGAGCAGGGTTTGTTTGTCGTTGATTCCGATGGGGACACTGTTACACCATTGATCAATAAGGGGGAATGTGCTTTTGTTGTTTTTGAAAATGGGGTTTCACTCTGTGCTATTGAAATAGCATGTAAGAGAGGCAAAATTGATTGGCTGAAACCTCTATCTTGCCACCTTTACCCCATCAGGATTAAATCTTATAAGAGTTTTGACGCAGTTAATTTTGATACCTGGGATATTTGCGAAGCCGCTTTGGTGAAAGGTGCGGATCTGGGTCTGCCGGTCTATGTCTTTGTTAAAGATGCTTTGATTAGAGCTTATGGTCGGGATTGGTTTGATCAGCTGGATTATGCGGCTAAGAACCTAAATCTTGATGAATTATAAATTATATATATCTTCACTTAAATTTAAATAAAAAAATCTTTATGAAGACTTTTTTCCTTTTTCTGATACCCTTGTCTTTGGCATTCGCATACCCCGCTGTTGCCCAGGTAGAAGAAGAGGATGAATTGGCAGTTAACAAAGACACTGTCATCCAAATTGACGATAACCGGTTTATTTATCGAAGTAAAATCTACAAGAAGAATACACCCTATGTGACTCTTGGCTATGGTGCCGGTATGAATCTGGGTAAAAAAACTATTGAGCAGAATATGACTATTTCTTATCATTATTTTATAAAGGGACTTGGTGTGGGACTTGGATATCATACATCCAAGGATGATAAGGTTTGGTGGCGTTCTCATCAAACACTGATCGACTACCACTTGCTGGTAGGGAAAAGATGGGATGGTGTGAAGTATAATATTGCGGGTTTTGTAGGCCCTTCTTTTGCCAAAGGGGAATATATAACATATGTTGAGGAGGTTGAGGAGGATAGATATTTCCCTTTCAGTACTTTTGGATTTGAAGCTGAATTGCAATACACTTACCGGTTATTATATGATGTAGGGATTGGGATCTCAGCTTATACTTCACTAAATAAGTATACCCAGGTGGTGGGAGCACAGTTGCACTTGTTTTTCTCAACGGCCTATGTGAGGTCGTACAATTAGTATGATTTTATTTTCTTAATAAACAATACAAAAGCAATATTATTATGCACGTTAAAAATTACATAGAAGCCAATAAAGATCGTTTTCTTAACGAACTTTTTGACTTAATCCGCATCCCCTCTATCAGTAGTTTAGAAAAACATAAGCCAGACATGCTTAGGGCGGCAGAATACTGGAAAAGAGCTATCCTTGAAGCTGGAGCTGATAAGGCTGAGGTTTATGAAACCGATGGGAATCCGGTTACTTATGGTGAAAAGATTCTTAATCCTGATTTACCAACAGTATTGGTTTATGGTCATATGGATGTTATGCCTGTTGATCCTCTGGACGCATGGGAAACAGATCCTTTTGAGCCCGTAATTAAGGATGGTAAGATTTATGCCAGAGGAGCGGATGATGATAAAGGTCAGAGTTTTATGCATGCAAAGGCATTTGAGTATCTCGTAAAAAATGATCAACTTAATTGCAATGTGAAGTTCATGATCGAAGGGGAGGAAGAAATAGGATCGCCAAACCTGGGGAAATTCTGTGAAGAGAATAAGGAGATGCTCAAGGCTGATATTATTTTGGTATCTGATACCTCCATTATTGCTCCCGATATTCCCTCTATAACCACAGGACTTAGAGGTCTTGCTTATCTGCAGATTGAAATAACAGGACCCAGCAGGGATCTGCACTCCGGTCTTTTTGGCGGAGCCGTAGCTAATCCAATAAATGTCCTAACTAAAATGTTGTCCTCTTTGCAGGATGAAAAACAAAAGATTACTATCCCCGGATTCTATGATGATGTTATAGAGGTTAGCCCTGAAGAGAGAGCTGAAATGGCTAAGGCGCCTTTCAATCTTGTGGAGTACCAAACTGCTATTGATGTGAAGACCGTATGGGGAGAAGATGGATACAGCACAAATGAGCGTACTGGCATCCGTCCTTCTTTTGATGTTTGTGGTATTTGGGGAGGCTATACCGGTGAAGGAGCAAAAACTGTTCTTCCTTCCAAGGCATTTGCCAAGATCAGTTCACGACTAGTTCCTAATCAGGATCATGAGAAGATGGCAGGCCTAATCCAAAAACATCTGGAATCAATTGCTCCTGAAGGTGTTACCGTTAACTGTGAGTCTCTGCATGGAGGACCAGCTTATGTTTCACCAACCGATTCAAAGGCATATCTGGCTGCTGATAGGGCTTATACTCAGGCTTTTAATAGGAAGCCAGTACCTGTTAGAAGTGGAGGAAGTATTCCTATTATCTCTACTTTTGAGAAGGTGCTGGGGATAAAATCTATTTTGATGGGTTTTGGTCTGGAGTCGGATGCTATTCACTCGCCGAACGAGAATTACCCCCTGGATAATTTCTACAAGGGTATAGAAACAATTACCTATTTCTATAAGCATTATGTTGACATAATGAGTGAATAGGTAAAATATTCATTTTGCACACCCACACCCACACTTTTTACCTCCTTTCCAAAAATGATGATTAATGCTTAAAGTTTTGTAGGGGAGGTAAAAACATAGGGGTGGTGTTGATAAAAAGTCAAAAGAATGCAGTCTTGACCTAAAAAACAGGGGGTGGTATGATAAAAATATGTAATTTTGCAGCGTAGAACTAAAAATACGCTAATATATGTCAACTATTCGAAATGCTGCTATGCAGGAGTTATTTTCCAGAACTCCCAAGCCCGTTCAAGCTCCGGGTGAAAAAGTATCTGAATATTATGGAATGAATACTTTCGATTTGGAAACGATGAAAAAGTATTTGCCAACCTCTGCCTATGAGAACATCAAGAAAGCTATTGAATCCTGGGGAGTGATTGATCAGAAGATAGCTGACTCAGTTGCATCTGCCATGAAAGCCTGGGCGATGGAAAAGGGGGTTACTCATTACACCCACTGGTTTCATCCTCTAAATGGCTCTACAGCTGAAAAGCATGATGCTTTTTTTGAACCCAATCGTGAAGGACAAGTGTTTGAGCATTTTAGCGGCAAGTCGCTTATACAACAGGAGCCGGATGCTTCATCTCTACCTAGCGGTGGGATCAGGAATACTTTTGAGGCTAGAGGATATTCTGCCTGGGATCCATCATCCCCTGCATTCATTATTGACAATACTCTTTGTATTCCTACAGTATTTGTGTCATATACAGGAGAGGCGCTTGATTATAAGACCCCGTTATTAAAATCCTTATTTGCCTTGGATAAATCAGCGGGTAAGGTGTGTCGACTATTCGACAAGGAAGTTAAGCGGGTGATTAGTACTCTTGGATGGGAGCAGGAATATTTTCTTGTAGACGAGGCTATGTTTTATGCCAGGCCTGACTTGGTGTTGACAGACAGGACGCTTATGGGGCATGCTTCGGCTAAAGATCAACAGCTTGCTGATCATTACTTTGGGTCGATACCTGAAAGAGTAATTAATTTCATGAAGGATTTTGAGATAGAGTGTTACAAGCTTGGTATACCTATACGAACCCGACATAATGAGGTTGCTCCAAATCAGTTTGAGTGCGCCCCGGTTTTTGAAGAGGCCAATCTTGCTATCGATCATAACCAATTACTTATGGACGTTATGAAGCGAGTAGCCAGGCACCATAAATTCAGGGTGCTGCTCCATGAGAAACCTTATAAAGGGATTAATGGAAGTGGTAAACATAATAACTGGTCGCTTTTAACCAATACAGGTGTAAATCTTCTTTCCCCCGGATCAACGCCAAAGTCCAATCTTCAGTTTATAACTTTCTTAATGAACACTGTAAAAGCTGTTCATGATAATGCCGATTTGATCAGAGCCAGCATAGCATCCGCTGGTAATGAACATCGTCTTGGGGCAAATGAGGCTCCACCTGCTATCATATCGGTTTTTCTTGGGACCCAGATTACAAAAATTTTGGAAGAAATTGAGCAAAAGGTGCCGGAAGGAAAGATGACTCCTGATGAAAAAACAGAATTGAAACTGAATATTGGTAAGCTTCCGCAAATTTTACTGGATAATACCGACAGGAATAGAACTTCCCCATTTGCATTTACAGGTAATCGTTTTGAATTCAGGGCAGTAGGTTCATCAATGAACTGTGCTGCTCCAATGACCATTCTTAATTCTGCAGTTGCAAATCAACTCACCGAATTCTATGGAGAGGTTGCTGAATTGACTAAGGAGGGCATTAAAAAGGATGAAGCAATATTCCAGGTGCTTAGAGGGTATATTATCCATTCCAGGAATTCTTTTTTTGAAGGAAATGGTTATAGTCAGGATTGGGTAGAGGAAGCAGAAAAGAGGGGCTTGACCAACATATCGGATGCTCCTGAAGCCATGAAGGCATATGTTTATCCAAAATCTATTGAGCTCATGACCAAGCAGCAAGTCCTAACCGAAAGGGAGTTGAATGCCAGGCTGGATATCAGACTTGAGACTTTCACAAAAAAGATACAGATTGAATCAAGAGTACTGGGTGATCTTGCAATTAATCATATTGTCCCAACAGTTATCAAGTATCAGAACAGACTCATTGAAAACGTGAAAGGATTGAAAGATATTCTTCCGGCAAATGAGTTTGGTGATGCTGCCAGCCATCAGCTGAATGCCATTAAGCGTATTTCAAAGCATAAGGCTTTGATCCAGGAGATGGTGATTGCTATGATTAATGCCAGGAAGATAGCGAACAAAATTGAGGACATAAGAGATCAGGCTGATTCATATAGTAAAACTGTGAAGCCTTATCTGGAAAGCATCAGGTATCACGTTGATAAGCTCGAGTTAATTGTTGATGATGAATTGTGGCCTTTGCCAAAATACAGAGAATTACTTTACGCAAAGTAAAAAAATCCCGTAAACCGGGCCCCGATAATATACGATAGGCGGTATTGGTCTCGTTACTTGTTTTGAATGAGGCAAATATTGCCTATTTTTACATCAACTCCGGAGAAATGGATTTGTATATGAAAGCACTGAGAATCACATTAATAAGCTTATTGGCAGTCATTGTTGCTCAACCTGCAATGAGTCAGAGACGGGATTTAACCCTGGCAGCCGACAAGGTTTTTGAAATTGGAGAGTATTTTAATGCCGTTGATAAATACAAAAAGGCCAGCTCAAAAGAGAAGGATAGAGAAAAAAAGACAGAAATATCTTATAAAATAGGTCTGTGCTATTTTTTGGCTAAAACACCTAAACGTGCAGAAACATATTTTAAGAGAGCTATCAGTCGGAATTATGCAAACCCAAAAGTTCATTATTATTATGGGGAAACACTGAAGCTTAATAATAAAATCGATGAGGCCAAACTGGCATTGGAGGAATATCTTAAGGCAGTACCCAATGATTCAGTTGCAATAAGATCCTACATGGCTTGTGATTCAATCTCTGTATGGATGGAAAATCCAAGTCGTTATCAAGTTGAAAATGCAAAGGATTTTAACTCAAGGGAGAATGATTTCTCACCGGTTTATGTAAGTGAGGATTACCGTGAATTATATTTCACCTCCTCCCGCGACGGAGCAGAGGGCAATAAACCTCATGGTGCTACAGGTGAAAGCTTTGCCGATATTTTTATGACTCGTCTTGATAATAAGATGAAATGGACTGTTCCAACTCCCATTAATAAAAACATCAACACGGAGTACGATGATGGTACACCCTGGATAAGTGAAGATGGAGGAACAATGTATTTCACCAGATGTAGATTTGATAAAGAGGAAGCATTAGGCTGTCAGATAATGAGTTCTACTCAAACAGGTGACGTTTGGTCGGAGCCTATGGTGTTTCCAATTAGTCATGATAGTGTAGTGATTGCTCACCCAAGTTTGACAAACGATGAGCTTACCATGTATTTTGCTTCAAACTTATTTGGAGGGCAGGGGGGAAAGGATATTTGGAAAGTTACGCGTGATAGTAAAAGTGGCGAATGGGGCCAGCCCGACAATCTAGGTCCGGAAATAAATACTCCAGGAAATGAAATGTTTCCTTCAGTCAGAGGTGATAGTACTCTCTATTTTTCTTCTGACGGACATCTGGGGATGGGTGGTCTGGATATTTTCAAAGCTACGCTCTCATCTGAGGAAAAGTGGACTCTTGAGAATATGAAGTATCCAATCAACAGTATTGGTGATGATTTTGGGATTATCTTTCAGCGTAAAGAAGAACAGGGTTATTTTACATCGAATCGTTCTTCCGATACTAAAGGAGGGGACGATATTTTTTCCTTTGTGCTTCCAACGAAAAAATTCACTATTGCTGGTAGGGTTATCAATGAGGAGACTGAAGAGCCAATTGATAAGGCTGATGTCAGGCTTATTGGCAGTGACGGTACGAGTCTTGAATATGCCACTGATTCTACCGGAGCTTTTGATTTTAAGCTGAAGCCAGAAACTGATTATATCGTTGTTTCCCTCAAAAAGGATTATCTGAATGCCAAGGTAAGGGAGACCACTGTAGGATTGCCTGAAAGTCGTGATTTCGATGTCGTTCTGGTGATGCCTCCGATTTTCAGACCGATCGAACTACCGAACATTCTATATGATCTGGCCAAATGGGACCTTAGGCCGGAGTCGCTGGTTGCTCTGGATGAGCTTGTAGAGACACTTGAGGATAACCCTAATATTACCATAGAACTGATGTCCCATACCGATGTTAGGCCATTCAGAATCATGACAAATTTAGAGCTGTCTCAAAACCGGGCACAATCTGTTGTTGATTATCTGATAAGTAAAGGGATACCAACTGATAGGCTTGAGGCTAGAGGTTATGGCCCGGAAGTACCCCGGGTTATTGATGAGAAAATAGCTGAAGAATATGAATTCTTAACGGCTAAAGATTCTCTTTCTAAAGATTTTATTGAGGCTCTGCCTGAAAATGATCAACAAGAAGTTGCTCACCAACTAAATCGACGTACAGAATTCAGGGTGCTCAAAACAGATTATGTAGCTAAGTCGTTGAGAGATAAGAATATGAATGTAGAAGACCAACTTCTGCAAATGGGACAGGAGGAATTGAAGCAGGGGCGTAAAGGTGGAGGAGCCTTCAAAAAGTCTGGAAAAGGAGAAGCACTCAAGAGGCTTAATAAGATTGGTGCTAAAAAGGGAGGAATTAAAATTCCGTAATTTTTCTACCTTTGCACCTCGAAAATGAAAGAGGAATCCAGATATCAAAACCGTGGAGTTTCGGCATCTAAAGAAGATGTGCATGCTGCTATCAGTCATCTTGATAAGGGTATTTTCCCAAATGCTTTTTGCAAGATAATTCCTGATGTTTTAGCTAGTGACCCGGCTTGGTGCAATATTATGCATGCTGATGGAGCTGGTACCAAATCATCTCTGGCTTACCTTTATTGGAAAGAGACCGGAGATATTTCTGTTTGGAAAGGCATAGCGCAGGATGCACTTGTCATGAACCTCGACGATTTGCTTTGTGTTGGAGTTACTGATAATATTCTGGTTTCTTCAACTATTGGACGTAATAAAAACCTTATTCCAGGAGAAGTAATATCAGCAGTTATCCAAGGCACCTCAGAAATTATTGAGGAAATGAAGCAGCTTGGCATCAATATGGTTTTTACTGGTGGTGAAACAGCTGATGTGGGTGATCTTGTTCGTACTATTATTGTTGATTCCACTGTTACTGCAAGGATGCGTCGATCTGAGGTTATCACCAATGAGAAAATTTGTGAAGGAGATGTGATTGTAGGACTATCATCTTCAGGAATGGCCAGTTATGAGTCTTCCTATAATGGTGGAATGGGAAGTAATGGACTTACCTCAGCCCGGCATGATGTGTTTGCACATTATCTTGCCGACAAGTATCCCGAATCATTTGATCCTAATATACCTGGTGATCTTGTTTATTCAGGTCGATTACAACTAAATCAGGAAATAGAAGGGTTAGGGCTGGATGCCGGCAAGCTGGTATTGTCACCAACAAGAACGTATGCTCCTGTTGTTAGAGAGATCCTTTCTGAAATGAGATCGTCCGTTCACGGTTTGATTCATTGTTCTGGCGGAGCACAAACGAAAATTCTTAATTTTATTGAGGATCTTCATGTTATAAAGGATAATTTATTCCCTGTACCACCATTATTCAAAATCATACAAGAACAGTCAGGAACACTCTGGCAGGAAATGTATAAGGTTTTCAATATGGGCCATAGATTCGAAGTCTATTTACCGGCTGATCAAGCTGATCGTGTAAAAGAAATTGCTTCTGGTTTTGATATTGAAGCCAGGATAGTTGGGCGTTGCGAGGAGTCCGTAGGGAAGAAGCTAACAATAAAATCAGAATACGGCGATTTTTTCTATTAGCTTTTTTGCCAATTATCTTTTGTTCGGGTTATTCTTATCCGGATTAATTTCAACTCAGAATTCAAAACAATCAATTTTAAACATTGATAATTATGTTACTTGAAAAATTAGAAGGTGTATCCAAGAGATTTGAGAAGGTAGGTGAATTAATCACCCAGCCGGATATCATTAGTGATATGAAAAGGTACATCAAACTCAATAAAGAATATAAAGAGCTTAAAAAGGTTAATGACGCTTACCTGGATTATCGGGATGTTATCAACAATATCGATTCTACGAAGCAAATGCTTGATGAGGAGAAAGATGCGGAATTGCGGGAAATGGCTAAGGAAGAGCTGGATATATTAATCCACCGTAAAAAAGAAATGGATGAAGAGATCCGGGTATTATTGTTGCCGTCGGATCCTGAGGATGATAAGAATGCCGTTATGGAAATCCGAGCTGGTGCAGGTGGTGATGAAGCGGGTATTTTTGCAGGCGATTTGTATAGGATGTATACAAAGTATTGTGATGCCAAAGGATGGAAAATTAATATCAATAATATCACTGAAGGAACTTCTGGGGGATATAAGGAGATAGTTTTTAAGGTTTCCGGCAATGGTGTTTATGGGATTTTAAAATATGAATCAGGTGTACATAGGGTTCAACGTGTGCCACAAACCGAAACACAGGGGAGGGTACATACCTCAGCGGCCAGTGTAGCTGTATTGCCTGAGGCTGAAGAGTTTGATATTGAGTTACTGCCAAGTGATATCAGGATTGATACTTACTGTTCATCAGGACCAGGTGGGCAATCAGTAAATACAACTTACTCAGCGGTTCGTCTGACTCATGTGCCAACTGGAGTTGTTGTTACCTGCCAGGATCAGAAATCACAGTTAAAGAACAAGGCCAAGGCAATGGAGGAATTAAGAACTCGTCTGTACAGTATTGAATATCAGAAGTATTTGGATGAAATTTCGTCAAAAAGGAAGACCATGGTTTCCACGGGTGACCGATCGGCAAAGATCAGAACTTATAATTACCCTCAGGGGAGAATGACCGATCATCGTATATCTTTAACTATTTATAATCTCCCATCCATTTTAGATGGTAATATTCAGGAAATTATTGATAAATTAACCATCGCAGAAAATGCTGAAAGGCTAAAGGCTTCAGAAATATAATAACCATGACTGCGAAAGAGATACATCGGGAGATAATAAAGAAGAAATCATGCTTATGCGTAGGTTTGGATTCTGATCCCAATAAGATTCCTGATATTATCCGTCGTGAACCAGATCCGGTTTTTGCTTTTAACAGAGCAATTATAGATGCTACTCACCATACTGCCATTGCCTATAAACCCAATCTTGCTTTTTATGAAGCTGGTGGTGCTGCTGGTTGGAGATCGCTTGAAAAAACAGTTGATTACATTAGGTCGACTGATCCATCAATTTTTATTATCGCTGATGCGAAAAGAGGTGATATTGGCAACACAGCCCGTCAATATGCTCTAACTTTTTTTGTTTCTTTTGATTTTGATGCGGTTACCGTATCGCCTTATATGGGTAGGGATGCGATAGATCCGTTTTTAGACTTCACAGGCAAGTGGGTTATACTATTGGGTTTAACATCAAATGCAGGTGCACGGGACTTTCAACTTCAGGTAATGGATTCGGGTAAGTATCTGTATGAGGAGGTAATAGGGCTGAGTAAAGGCTGGGGTAGTATTGATAATCTCATGTATGTTGTTGGGGCTACTAAATCAAGTCATTTGCAGAAGATAAGAAATATCATCCCCGATAACTTTCTGCTTGTACCCGGTGTTGGTGCTCAGGGAGGAAGTCTGGAAGAAGTTATGGATTATGGGAGCAATAGTATTGGAGGCCTTTTGATCAACAGTTCCAGAGGAATAATATACGCTTCCTCCGGTCCTGATTTTGCTGAGCAGTCGGCCGCGGCGGCTTCAGTTATCCAGCAGGATATGGCCAGATTTTTATAAAAGCCTTTCCGGTTTTTATTTTTTCATCAGGATTATTTTCCATTTCACCTACTTTTCTTCGTCTATATGAATAAAAGGTATTCGTATGAAAGAGGAATTTCTTCATTATATATGGCGATATGGTTTATATGATTCATCCAAATTGGAAACTACTTGCGGTAAATCTGTAGAGGTAATTTTTCCCGGGCAGTATAACCGTGATGCGGGGCCTGATTTTTTGGAGGCGAAACTGTATCTCGACAATGTTTTGTGGGTAGGTCATGTTGAAATCCATGTTAATGCCAGGGATTGGTATTATCATAAACACCAGAATGATACGGCTTATGACCCTGTTATCTTACATGTTGTTTATAAGGCAGATAGGGATGTGTGTAATTCTCAGGGAACCCTGATTCCTGCCTTGGCCTTATGTATTAATCCAAAGTATTACGACCAATACCAAAGCTTGATGTCGGAGCTTAGCCCTATCCCTTGCGGATCTCGTTGGCGTGATTTCTCTCCGGTTAAAGTTGAGAATGCGATTGTATCAATGGGTATAGAGAGGATGGAGCAAAGGATCGCTAGCCTTAGAAGAAATCTGGATGAAAATAGGGGAGGCATGAAGGAATTGTTTCTACAAACTATTTGCAGAGGTTTTGGTTTTGGCAAGAATCAGAATTCAATGGAGTTGCTTGGGAAATCAATTAAACCTGTATGGTTGGAAAAGCATAATGGAAATCTTTTCCAGTTGGAGAGTATCTTTTTCGGTCAATCAGGATTTATTCCCGAGATAAACAGGGATCCATATCTGTCGGCTATTCGAACAGAGTATAATTATCTTTATAGGAAGTACAATATGGTTCAGCCAATAGGTTTGAGATGGAAGTTCCTTCGAATGAGGCCAGGTAATTTTCCACCAGTTAGATTGGCTCAGTTATGTTCCTTTTTTCATGATATGCAGAATATTGTTGAGAATAGTATTGAGATTGCTGAATCAGATGAGCTTTCAAATATTTCCATTCATCCATCATCCTATTGGCTTACTCATTATGATATTGATAAAAAGATATCAGGATTGGTTCCCCTGATGGGTGATAGTTCGAAGCTTCTTTTGATGATAAATAGTTTTCTTCCCTTACGCGGTTTTTTCAATTACCAAAATGGTGATTCTGATGCTATTGAATCATGGTTGGAACGTCTTGAGAGGCTTCCGGCTGAAAACAACAGTGTTACGAGGCGCTGGGAGGAAATAGGCTTTAGGATTCCAAATGCATTTTATTCCCAGGCTTTCTTTTATATATACCGGAACTATTGTGTTGAAAAAAAATGCCTGGCTTGTAAAATTGGACATTTAATTTTAGGGAACAGTAAATGATCAGGGTTTTGTATATTGGATTAATGAATTTTTGTCAATCAGGAAAAATAATTTTGTTGCATATAGATGAGTAATAAAAACGATCAAAACATTACAAAAACCGGTTTGAGTACTATATACCTGGCAGGAATAATGCTTATTGTAGTTGTTCTGATCGGGGTTGTAGGGTACAGGATTATTGAAGGTTATTCCTTTGTCGATTCTTTATTCATGGTAATGCCACTCATGATGAGATATTGGAGCGAGCCGGAGTAAACAGAGCTAATGCCCTTATTACTACTTTTCCAAATGATGCTGATAATACTTTCGTGGTTTTAACAGCGAGAAGTATGAATCCTGAAATGACTATAATATCCAGAGCCTCTGATGACTATAGTGATGTGAAGCTAAAAATAGCTGGAGCAACCAATATTATTATGCCCGATAAGATTGGTGGTATTCGTATGGCCAAACTGGTTGTTCAGCCTGATGTTGTGGAGTTTGTTGAAAATATTCTTCTTCAAACTGGGAATAAGGTTAGTCTTGAGGAAATAGACGGCAAGGATATTGCCCCGGAATACATGCAAGGTACTATTAGAGACCTTGATGTTAGGACTAATTCGGGAGCAACTATTATGGGTATTAAAACTGAAGCAGGTGAGTATATTTTTAATCCTTCTCCTGATTCTCTATTGTGCTCGAAGGATAAACTATTTATTTTGGGATCTCCCGTCCAGATCAAAAAGCTAAAACATGTTGTACATATAGCATAGGATAACAAAAAATTATCCTATGCTTTGAGTATTCTTAATTTTCCCCATCACTATTGGTATGAAATTTGCCTTTATTATTTCAAGGTTAATTGAGAGAAATTCACTAATTTTAACTTATTAAAGGATTGATTATGAAAAAAATAGCATTTGTTTCAATTTTATCCTTTGCCTTTCTGTTTTTTGCATGCGATAAAAAAGATATACCTGGCTTAGACGAGCTCCCACTGAAGACCAAACAATTAATCGATTCAGATAATGATTTTGGATTTGATCTGTTCCAATTGGTCTCTGCGGATGCAGAACCTGGTGAAAATATTTGTGTAAGTCCTCTGAGTATATCTCTGGCTTTGGCCATGACCTATAATGGTGCCGGTGGAGATACACAGATAGCTATGGAGGAAGCTCTCCGGCTTGCCGGATTTAGCCGGGATGAGATTAATGAATTATACAGGGGGCTGGAACAGTCGCTTGTTACGGATGACCCAAAAGTGCAGGTTGAGATTGCCAATAGTATATGGTATCGTAATGATTTTGAAATTCTGAGCGATTTTGTTCAAAGGAATGAGATTTATTATGATGCAAAAGTTGAATCTTTGGATTTTTCTGATCCTCTTTCAAAAGATATTATTAATGAATGGGTTTCAGAAAAGACTTATGACAAGATTGAATCAATCGTTGATCAGATTTCCCCGGAGTCGTTTATGTTTCTGATTAATGCCATTTATTTTAAGGGCACATGGCAGTACGAGTTTGATAAGAAGGGTACTGTTAACAGACCATTTTACTTTGAGGATGGGACTGTTAATGAGGTGCCTGCCATGAAGCTGGAAGCCGATTTAAATTTGTATAAATCGGAGATTTTCAATGCAGTTGAGCTGCCCTATGGCAAGGGTAACTGGGTGATGTACGTTTTGGTTCCTAATATGACTCATCGTGTGGATGAAATTATTTCTAGTCTGGATAACGACAGCTGGAAGAGTTACCTGCCAATGTTCCAAGAGACAAAAGAAGTGAAAATTCAGCTGCCTAAATGGAAGTCGGAGTATGAAACATCACTTGTTCCAGTTTTACAGAATATGGGAATGGGGGTAGCATTTACATCGGCTGCTGATTTTTCTGGTATACTTCCTGGAGCTCCATTATTTATCAGTGATGTGAAGCACAAAACATTTATTGAGGTTAATGAAGAGGGCACAGAAGCTGCCGCAGTTACTTCAGTAGAAATAGTTTTAACTAGTATACAAGGTGAGTTTTTTACGGTCGACAAACCCTTTGTTTATCTGATTGCTGAAAAAACCACCGGTTCGGTTTTGTTTGCAGGTAGAGTGATGGATCCTGCTAAATAAACTTTTTATATATGTTAATGATTCCATAACTTTATAGCACCCTTGATCCTGGTCCCCGGAATTTTTTTATTAAACTTCATTAAGTGGAGAGCCATGAGAATTACACTGTTAATATTACTAATCTTCCCTTTTCTTTTTTTGTCATGTGAAAAGGGAGAAGAGGATCAACCCAGGCAGAATGAGATTGCCAGAGTAAAATCCAAAATTTTAAATAGCGAGATTGATTTCTCAATGAAATTATTTGAGCAGGTTTTACTGGACCAGGGCGATAAAAACCTGGCAGTATCACCTTATAGCGCTTTCATGGCTCTTTCTATGGCTGCCAATGGGGCTGATGAGGAAACTTTGGGAGAAATGTTAGAGGTTCTGGGAATTGAGGGGAAAAGGGTAATCGTTCTTAATGAGGCTATTAATGCAATCAATGAATCATTGTTGTATTCCGATCCTGATACAAGATTTGAAAGTGCCAATTCAGTATGGTATAATGATAAGGTCAGGATATTTGAAGATTATCAACAGACTGTTTTTAATTATTATGAAGCGGATTCTAAGGGGATTGATTTTTCCGATCCCGGGTCAGTAGACATTATTAATGGCTGGGTGGAAGATGAAACAGAAGGTAAGATTACTGACTTGATAGCCACAGTGTCTCCCAGGGATATATGTTATATTGTCAACGCGCTGTATTTTAACGGGATATGGACAGAAACCTTTGATCCTGAAAAAACTAAACTCAGGAGTTTCTTTACTTCAAAAACTGAAAAAGTAATGGTTCCTATGATGGAAATAGGTGGTGAGTACAATGTTTATCATGAGGTTGGTATAAGTGGTATTGAACTGCCATATGGAAATAAAAACTGGTCGATGTACGTCTTTCTTGCACCTTACAAAAATCCCTTTGATACTGGTGAATTATTCAGAGAGACAATAATGAACAATTTTGATGAAACGCTTGAGAAATTTGAGGAAGCTTCTACAGTTGTCCGATTTCCTCAATTTAGTATTAAGAGTGAATTTGAAATGGTCAAGTATTTAGAAGCCATGGGAATCGAAAAAGCATTTGATGCTGCCAGCGCAGATTTTAGTAAGCTAACAAAAGAAGAGTGCTGGATTGGGAAGGTGAAACAGAAAGCCTATCTGAGAGTAAATGAAAATGGGACAGAAGCAGCGGCTGCAACGGCTGTTGTTATGGTTGGTGCAGGTACATCTCAAACAATTCATTTTAACAGGCCATTTATTTACTTCATAAGAGAAAAAACAACCGGGAGTATTATATTTGTAGGGCAAGTAATAAATCCAAATGATAAAGTTTAAATAATAATCATGAAATCAATAAGAATAATATCCATTTTAAGTATTTTCTTTTTCACTATGTCGGCCTGCGAAAAAAATGAAGAAAATCAGTTGCCGCCAGCTTTTATGGATTCTTACGCCGATGTTAACGAATGTCTGTCTTTTCCTCCATTGAAAGGAACCCAGCCTGATCAGGATCAGTCATGCGTTTCTTACACCTATGATGGTGACAGCATACTTAGTATTACCCATTTTAACTCTGGGTTTAATTGTTGTCCTGAGGCAATACTGACATCTTTTGAAATCAGGAATGATACCATTTTTATTACAGAAGATGATTCACTGGAATTATGCAGGTGTAATTGTCTCTATAATGTAGATTTTACAATACATAATTTGCCGCCGGCTAAGTATGTAATATCTATTGAAGAGCCATATGTACCGGAGGAGGAGAAGCAATTCGTTTTTGATATAGATTTGGAGAATACTGCTGCAGATAAGGTTTGCATTGACAGGGTTTATTATCCCTGGCGTGAATTATAATAAAAACAAAATGGCATAATGAAGTATTTCTCTTTTGTCCTGATTTTTCTGTTTATGTTAAGCTCATGTGAAAAGGAAAAGCCTCCGGTAGATAATGACTGGAAGGAGGCTCGATATTTGAGCGACTATGAGGGCCGGGAGACCTCAATGGATGGTTTTTCTATGGATTCAGTTCATATTGATGGCGATTCATTACGTCTCCATGTTGGATATTCCGGCGGCTGTGCTATTCATCAGTTTAATATGTGGATTTTGGAAACAGGTTTAGATCGCAAAGGCGAACCTCACCTTATGCTAGAGCATATTAGTAATGAGGATCCGTGTGAGGCCTACCTCTGGGAATGGTTGTCGTTTAGTCTTAAGCCCTTACAGGATTTGGATAATAATAAGGTAGTATTCTGGCTAAGAGGTAGTCCGGTAATGTCGATGTTATTTGGGTCTTATACCTACGAATTTTAATTTATTGTATTTATCTGTCCTTGTAAATAGGCTCTGGCCAGTATCAGGTTTTTATCAAAAAGAGCTTTGGGTCCCCAACTGCCTTCAATAGAAATGCCTCCCTTGTAT
>CAYXQX010000012.1:0-8036 GCA_964467485.1 uncultured Porphyromonadaceae bacterium
CATCCCTGTAATTGACTCTACGTTGGACATGAAAACTAAGCAGTATTATGGCAATTAATAAAACTGTCAGCACTCCCTGAAACTGATTTAACCGTCGATAGGAAAATCCCCGCTCTGCAAACTGGAAGAGAATATATCCCAATCCTGTGGTGCTAATCAACCCTATCGCAAAAACAGGAGCATTATCACCCAAGGAAATAGCTGAAGTCCAAGACACTAACAGCGCCCAAAAAAACCATCTTCTTTGAGGCTTCTTGATCTGACCACACACTTCTTCAAATATCCAAAGTAAAACCAGAAGCCAGAATTGAACAAACGATTGTGCAAACAAATTTCCCGGGGAAATAAATACTGAGAAAGCAAGTCCAATGAATAATACTCCAAAAACAATTCTGCCAATTGGTAACAAGGAAAGGCGGAAAAGAGAGCCGGCTTTACTGCCTTCACTTATCCTGTAGATGAGTAAAAGAAATATGGTAAGGATAAACAACCAAACAAGAGGTGATCTCCAAAACTCAATATAGAATCGGTTTATCCCTGTCTCAAACAGCTCTGTACGACCAGTCAATTGCTGAATAAACAAAGACAAAGAATCATTCATTACCAACACCAGAAAGTAAATAAAGCCAGGTATGGAACCTATTATAATGCCTGCAATTAAGGTTTCCCACTTTCTTAATTTTATACCGTGATATATAAGACCAGTTAGAAGAATTATTGCAGGAAGAACAAAGGTCTGTCTTGACATAGCCGCCATACTTACAAAAAATACTGTCAAACCAATTTTCAGCCAGGCATTTCTATTATACATCACCTTTGGGTCAGGCAGATAAAACGACAAAGCAAGTGTCATCCAAAATAATGCATCTATAGTAGTCCAGGGGAAAAGATTGTAGTGGTTCTGATTTAAAACAAAACCCCAGATGCCAATAAAAGCAAAGAAAATCAATCCCCTATACTTTCTTATTCTGGTAAATCGGACCATTATCCAAGCCCATAAAAGAGAATAAGCCAAATATTGAAGCAAAGTCAGCCAGCGAGCCGAAATCTCAAGTGGAAGCGGGCTAAGAAAATGTATGCAATGAAGAACTGCCGACCCAATTGGTCTGATACTTATAAAATCAAGGTGAGGTATCTGGCCCTGCAACAGTCTGTAGGACTGGGCCAGAATAACCCCATCATCACTGGGATTAAAACCCTCTGAAGGTATAATTCCCAGGATGGTATACAGGAATATAACACCGGCAAAAATTGCCAGCGTAGTGAAAACAAAATTAATTGCTCCCCTTTTCTTCATGATATTCTTGTTCAGTATTTACATCCCAAATAGCAGCTTTGGAAATCTCTCCCGAAATAATATTATCAACCGCAGTCATAGCTGTTAACATACTATGATCCTGGTTATTATACTTATGCATCCCATTCCTGCCTATAAGAAAAAGATTTTCTATGCAATCGGTAAATTCCCTAATTTCATCAAATCTATCATAACTACCAAAATAAGCCGGGTAAGTTTTTGGCATTCGCACTACAGTACCATCCAAATAATCTTTCTTGTCAGCCAGCCCAATTTTCTCTAATTCACTTAATCCAAGTTCCTTTAGTTGCTTATCTGAAAGAGACCAAATTTCATCTCCTTCATTACAAAAATACTCCAAGCCCAGCCAAACAGTATTCTCATCCTTTACCAGAAAGGGACTCCAATTATTAAAAACCTGTATCCTGCCTACTTTAACATCATGCTCCTGTATATATATCCAGGTATCAGGAACCCTGTTTAATCCATTATTTCCATGGGTCTTTGATGGATTCATTTTCTTCAATAATAAACCCACCGCAATAAAATCCCTGTAAACCAGATTAGAGGCAACATCCTGTACATTTGACGGAACCGTTTCCCCAAAACCCTTTATTAAGTCTTGTACTGGCATACTGGAAAAAATAAAATCAGGATAAAAACTACTAATCTCACCTGTAATCGTATCCCGGCAAGAAACCGAGCTTACTTTGCCATCCTTCAGTTCACATCCAATAACTTCTGAATTAAATTGTATTTCCCCTCCCTTGCCAATAATTTCTTTTGCAACTTCCTCCCAAAGATGACCCGGACCGAATTTTGGATAAAGGAACCTGTCAATCAGACTCGTTTCGGTCTGTTTTTGTCCAATTTCACCCTGCCTTACAAACAAGGATTTCACTCCATGCAAGATTGCCTTCCAAACAGATAAACCCTTGATACGCTGAGAACCCCATTCAGGACTTATCTCCGTGCAAGGAACACCCCATACTTTTTCAGTATAATCCCTAAAAAATGTCTTATACAATTCCTTACCAAAACGATTAATAAAAAAATCTTCAAGGTTCTTCTCCTTTCTTATAGGCCATATCCGGCTGATAAAATAAGAAACTCCAATCCTTATAATCCTTACAAAACCCAAATTCTTTATTGTCCTGCCATTTAAGCTAACCGGATAATCAAAAAAATTGCGTAGGTAATAAATCCTGGACAATCTCTTTCTCAACAACATTACCCGATCGGTGTTTTTGGGGTTTATATCTCGACTGCCAGTCTTGATATCGGTTGATTTATTCTGATATTTAATGGAAATTGATTCTTTGGCCAGACTTTCAAGCGGCAAAATATTCATCCACCAATCCATTACCCTGTCAGATTTAGAAAAAAAGCGATGCCCCCCAATATCCATTCTATTACCCTTGTACTCAACTGTCTGAGAGATCCCTCCAAGCATCTCCGATTTCTCTAATATCAATGGCTGGATTTTTGTTCTTTGCGCCAATTCATAGGCAGCTGTAAGACCAGCCGGACCTCCTCCAATTATCAATGCTGTAGATTTCTTTTCCATAGTTCTGAACTAACAAAGATGTGAAAAGAATGCCGCCTGCCAAAATTCTAAATTATTCTACCTTTACCGCAAATTAAGGGTTTAGAGGTTTTATTTAAAATGGATATACTGAAACGCATAGAAAAAAAAGTTGATTCTGGAGAACGTATCAGTCCGGAAGAGGGGCTCCATTTATACACTAATGGGGAGTTGGGATTTGTAGGAATGCTAGCAAACAAAGTACGAAACAGACTGAATTCCAACTATGTATACTTTAATCGGAATTTTCATATTGAGCCAACAAATATCTGTATTCATAATTGTGAGTTTTGCTCCTACAGACGACGCATCAATCAGGATGGGGCATGGGAAATGGGGACCGGGGAAATCCTTGCAAAAATAAAAAGCCATGCCAACAGTAATGCTACCGAAGTACATATTGTGGGAGGTGTTCATCCAGCCCGGGATCTTGAGTATTATGAAGAATTGCTCTACGCAATAAAAAAGACTTATCCCGATCTTCACATAAAAGCTTTTACAGCCGTTGAACTTGATTTCATGATTAGAAAATCCAAACTTTCTTATTCAGAAGGTTTAAAGAGATTGAAGAAGGCTGGCTTAGGGAGTATTCCAGGCGGAGGAGCCGAAATTTTTGATGAAGAGTTAAGAAGTAGGATTTGTCCGGATAAAACCGACAGTAAAACCTGGCTTGAGATTCATGCCGAAGCCCACAAAATCGGATTAAAGAGTAATGCCACTATCTTGTATGGGCATCTGGAAAATTTCAACCAGCGTATCGACCATATGCTTCGCCTAAGAAAACTTCAAGATCAAACCGGAGGTTTCCAGGTGTACATCCCCCTAAAATACCGCTCTGAGAATAACAGACTATCATATATAGGTGAAGTATCTACTATAGAAGACCTTAGGAATTATGCTATCAGCAGAATCTTCCTTGATAACTTCCCTCATATAAAGGCCTACTGGCCAATGATTGGAAAGGAAACTGCATCCTTATCATTGTCCTTTGGGGTAGACGATCTGGATGGCACTATTGAGGACAGTACCAGGATATATTCTATGGCAGGAGCTGAAGATCAAAATCCGAATCTCTCAACCGATAATCTTGTTGATTTAATAAGGAAAGCAGGGAGAACTCCAGTAGAAAGAGACACCCTTTACAAGATACTGAAAACCTACTGATTAATGAAATAGCTTACTTTTAATTGCAATTATTCTATATGCTTAGATAATTTTATCTTTGCATGAGCGTTGAAAAAAGCAAATAGAGTAATGCCAGAAAAGAAAAATACTTTTAGGAGATTTCTGATTAGTAAGGTCTTTTTTAAAAACCTTGCAATTGCCATTGGGATAACTCTTACTATTTTGATATTAGTCCAGATAGGATTAAAGAACTACACTGATCATGGAAAAGAAATCGTCGTTCCTCAACTTTCTGGATTAAGCCTAACAGAAACAGACAAATTATGTTTCCAGGAAGATCTTAAATGGAAAGTTCAGGATTCATTATATCTCCAGAATCAACCCGGAGGTGTTGTTGTAGATCAATACCCGGCTGCTGGGTCCAGAGTGAAAAAAAACCGTAAGATATTTCTAATTGTAAATTCTTGGAATCCTGAAATAATCATTATGCCAAAGGCGTATGAAACACCCTACAGGACAGCATTGCGCATCCTTGAAGCCTCTGGACTGCATGTCGACAGTATAGAATACGAACCATATTTCGCTGAGACTTATGTTAGAAAGCAAAAATATCAGGGAGAAATTATCCTGGAAGGATCACCAATCCAGAAAGGATCAGGAATTACATTGGTGTTGGGACAAGGGCTCAGTGATGAGCAGGAATTTGTGCCAAGATTAATAAGTATAACTCAGGATTCTGCACGGGATCTAATTATGAACACTCATTTTAGTTTGGGTGCAATTGTATATGATGAATCAGTAATCTCCGAAGAAGATAGTTCTTTGGCCAGAATTTTCAGCCAACAACCTGATTATAACAACAATAAGGCAAGGCTTGGTTCAGCTATTGACATTTGGTTAACTACCGACAGTCTGAAATTGTATCAGGCTGATTCAACCTTAATGCCTCCTGATTCGTTACTCATGAAGCTTGATAGTATTTCAATCGAACAATCTGATGAACAATAAATATCTAATTATATCATTATTAACAGGTTTAATATTATCTGTTTCCGGCATAGCCCAGGAAAAGCTTGTTTCTGCAGGCCAAAACCCAGCAGAACCGGTTAATAAGCACCAACTCAAATCCAGCATTTTGTTGGGACTGCCTTTTATTGATGATTTTTCGGGATCAGGAATCTATCCTGATTCAGCTAAATGGACAGATTTTAATGCCTATATAAATAATTCCTATCCGATCAACCAACCTAGTTATGGCGTTGCCACATTGGACGCGATTGATTTGCTTGGGAAAATATATGAATATGCTGAAATAAATTCATACAAAGCTGATTACCTTAGTTCGCAACCAATAGACCTCAATATTGGAGCCGATTCAACAGTTTACTTGAGTTTTTATTATCAGGCACAAGGACTCGGAGATGAACCGGAACCTGGTGACTCCCTTGTTCTTGAATTCTATTCACCTCTAACAGAATCATGGGATTGGGCCTGGAGTACTCCGGGACATTCGCTTAATAGTTTTAAGCAGGTATTAGTAAATATAAAGGGAGCATCTTACCTCACAGAAGGATTCAGATTTCGCTTTTTAAACTACGCCTCCCTGGCAAACGCTTATGAGCCAAGCCTTAAAACAAATTCCGACCATTGGCATCTCGATTATGTGTATCTTAATAACAACAGGAATTATCAGGATACAATAATACCCGATCTTTCTTTAATAGAGTCTGTTGGATCATTGCTTCTTGATTATTCATCTATGCCATGGGAGCACTTTAAATCGATTGGGATAAGTCAGGTAAAAACACTATTCCCCATCCATATTCAGAATTTGTCATTGAACCGTCGTCATTACACCCCACTTTTCAAGATCGAGGACATAAATGGAGCAGGAGGAGCTTATGAGATAAGCCTACAACCTGAAGAGATTAAATCTCTAGAGCGATTGAATTATGAATCACCATTCAATTATTCTTTTAATTCAGAGAGACAGGATACAACTTCCTTCCTCATTACACTGGACTTACAACCTGTTGAGGAAGATTTAATATCAGGAAACACTAAGCTGGAAACTATTCAGGAATTTGGTAATTATTATTCCTATGATGATGGTTCAGCGGAAGCCGGCTATGGTCTGGTTGGTGGAGGTGCCAACAATGGCAGGGTAGCCTATAGATTCGAAAACATGGTTTCAAGCGACTCTCTGGTGGGATTTGACATGTTCTTTAACCAAAGCTTTGAGGCAGCAAATTACAAGTATTTCAATTGTGCAATATGGAACGAAATTGATGGCAAGCCTGGTGACATGCTATATAAAATGAATGGTCTAAGGTCTGGTTTAAATATGGGTCTGACAGGTTTCGATTCATTTCAGCTGGATACAGCCCAAATAGTTCCGTCGGTTTTTTATATCGGTTGGATACAGGTAACTGATGATTTTCTTAATGTTGGTTTTGACAGGAATAATAATAATCAGGATAAGATCTTCTATACCATGGATGGTGTTTGGAAACCTACTAGCTTTGAAGGGAGCTTAATGATGCGACCGATCTTTGCCAACAAATCGAAAAAAACCGGCATTGAAAGTATTCCATTTGTAGAGAAAAATGTGCAGATTAAGGTTTACCCTAACCCTGCAAGTGAATTTATTAATCTGGAATATCCCGAAAGCTGGAATAAATCAGTCCTCTACCTGATCGACATCCATGGCAGGACTATCTATTCTGCCAACAGAATAAAAAATCAGATTTATCTTCCTGGGCTTGACACAGGCACCTACTTCCTGGTTATTCAAAATTCTAATGGGAAAACACATCATCAGAAGCTATTAATTACTAATGAGTAAAATGTGGATACATACTGATGAGATTGACGACCAAAATGAATTGTTCGAACATTTCAGATTCGCAGCAGATAAGGGTCAAAACCCTTTAAGAATTGACAAATTCCTGCTTCATAAGCTTGAAGATACCTCAAGAACCAAGATAAAAGCAGCTGCCGACGCCGGTTGTATAAAGGTTAACGGCAACCCGGTTAAGGCCAACTATAAGGTTAAGCCGCTTGACGAAATTGTTATTTTTCTCTCGTATCCAAAAAAAGTATTTGAGCTGATTCCGGAGAACATACCTCTAAATATTATCTATGAGGATGATGAGCTTCTTGTAGTCAACAAAGAAGCCGGCATGGTTGTTCATCCTGCCCATGGCAACTATTCCGGCACTCTGGTAAACGCCCTGGCTTGGCATTTCAATGAACTGGATATGTTTAGTGGCTCCGACAGCAGGGCAGGTTTGGTTCATAGGATTGATAAAAACACAAGTGGATTACTTGTGGTTGCTAAAACAGAAAGAGCTAAAAGTCATTTAGGCAAACAATTTTATAATAAAACTTCCTATCGTAAATACCAGGCCCTGGTTTGGGGACTGCCAAAAGAGCCTGAAGGAAGAATTGAAGGACATATTGGACGTAATCCAAAAAACCGAAAAGTAATGTACGTTTTCCCTGATGGGGATTTCGGCAAGCATGCTGTTACCCATTATAAGGTTTTAGAAGACCTTGGATATATCTCCCTGATTGAATGCAGGCTGGAAACTGGTCGTACCCATCAGATACGAGCGCATATGCAATACATCGGACATCCACTATTCAATGATTACGAATATGGTGGAAATCTGATATTAAAAGGAACCACCTATACCAAATATAAGCAATTCGTTCAAAACTGTTTTAAAATACTACCCCGCCAAGCTCTGCATGCAAAAGAACTGGGTTTCACCCATCCGCAAACTGAAAAATGGATGGAATTTAGTACTGAATTACCGAAGGACATGACAGATGTCATTAATAAATGGGAGGTTTATCTCGGGGGGCGTAATAATTAGATTTCCAAAGCCCTGCTGTAACATCTAAGCAAATATTTGCGTATATTTATATGTGAATGATTTTGTCTTTTTTATGATATGAACCAAAACAAAAAGAATATTGCCATTATAGCCGGAGGCGATTCGTCTGAATATGATGTGTCAATTG
>CAYXQX010000012.1:8046-20639 GCA_964467485.1 uncultured Porphyromonadaceae bacterium
CAGCTAAAAATATCCTTGATTCTCTGGATAAAGATAAATATAACACACATATTGTTGAGATCATGAAATCAGGCTGGATCGCCTGGGACCATAATGGTCAAAAAAATGAAATCAACAGACATGACTTTAGTACACAGTTTAATGGAACTAAACATTCATTTGACGGTGTGATCAATGCCATCCATGGCACCCCTGGTGAGAATGGCATTCTACAGGCTTATTTTGACTTAATAGGTATGCACTATACTGGCTGCGATTCTTTTTGCAGTAGTCTTACCTTTAATAAGTACGTCTGCAATAACTTTTTAGCACAAGCTGATATCCCTGTGGCCGCGTCCATGTTGATGAGAAACGACCAAAAAATTGATTTAGATAAAATTAAAAAAGCTGTAGGCTTTCCATGCTTTATCAAACCAAACAACGGAGGTTCGAGTTGTGGTACTTCGCGGGTAGATAAACCTGGTGAAGCTAAAAAAGCAATATTGAAAGCTTTTGGGGAGGATGATGAGGTTCTGATCGAGAAATTTCTGCCAGGAAGAGAGTTTTCCTGCGGGTTGTTAATAACGCGCAAGAAAAAGATTGTCTTCCCAATAACGGAAATTGTAACAGAGAAGAAATTTTTTGATTACGAAGCCAAATACACTCCTGGTGCTGCTGATGAAATAACTCCAGCAGACCTCCCTGAAAAAACTGCCCGATCCATTCAGGATCTTTCCGTTACTATTTCTGACCTTTTAAACTGCCGGGGTCTGATCCGTTTAGATTTTATTTTGAACGGACAAACACCTTGGTTTCTTGAAGTTAATACTGTCCCTGGCATGAGTTCTAATAGTATAGTCCCCAAACAGGTACAAGCCTATGGCTTGGACCTTCGCGACTTGTATGACCTCCTTTTGGAGGATTTCTTGTCTTAATAAATAAATTCTAAATCAATTTTGCCATGAAGAAGAACTATTTCTTTCTGGCCATTCTGCTATTCATAGGTGGGTTTGTTATAAGCTCCTGTGAAAAAGAGGATGAGCTATCCGCAAATAAGGAAATCCTTTCCTTCATATTTGAAGCTAGCAACAACGCTGAACTTGAACACAATGTAATGGGCAACATTTCCGGTACTGCTATTATTGTTGAAGTTCCTTTTGGTACAAGCACCAAAGCATTGATCCCCAGTATTGAAGTTTCTCTTAAGGCTGGAATTGCCCCGGTGGGAGGAGTAAGTACCGACTTTACTAATTCGGTAAGCTATACTATCACTGCCGAGGATGGTTCTACCAAGGCTTTCACTGTTACGGTTCCAGTAACCCCGGCTCCATATATTGGATCATGGAAAACCAGTACATCAGTAAATATTGAAAATCTTGGTTTGTCAAAGGTAGCAGTGGATATCACTGAAAACGGTGAGTTAACAATGGAGCTGAAAAGCACTCTTACTGGCCAAATATATGCACAATCCATTAAGGGAAATTTTGAGGTACTTTCAAAATGTAATACTGAGATCTGTTTGGAACAGACTTATAGGTGGCTAGATGACAAATGGACAAGTGAAGATGCCCAGCATTCCATAATGTATAACTGCACTGGCAATCACATGGAGTTTAAGTATTGTCTTTGCTACCCAATGAACCAATGGTGGTTTGACATAGAAATGGTTAAAAAATAATAACCAAAAAAAGGGCTTAAGGAAATCCTAACGGCCCTTTTTTATTTCTTCATGTGTTCTTCAATCCCGGCGCAATTGCAAATCAGATGCCGGTCGCCAAAACCGTTGTCAAGTTTTCCAACCGCCGGCCAGAATTTGTTGTGTGCAATCCATGGCAAAGGAAATGCCGCCTTCTGCCTTCCGTAGGGATGATCCCATGTATCTTCGCCTATATGCAGTGCCGTATGTGGTGCATTTTTCATAACATTGTTTTCAGCATCAACAATCCCCATCTCAATATCTGAGATCTCATGTGATATTGCTATCATAGCTTCTGCAAACCTATCCAATTCCTGCTTAGATTCGCTTTCTGTTGGTTCAACCATCAAGGTCTCATGAACTGGGAAAGAAAGAGTTGGTGCATGAAAACCATAATCCATTAAACGCCTGGCAATATCAGCAGTTTCAATCCCTGAAGAAGCTTTGAGCTTACGACAGTCAAGAATCATTTCATGAGCCACGTAACCATTACTGCCCTTATATAAAACATCAAAATGTCCTGCCATTGCTGATGCCAGATAATTAGCGTTTAGCATTGCCATAATAGTGGATTTAGTTAGCCCTTCTCCTCCCAGCATTTTTATATAGGCATGGGAAATAGTTAATACCAAAGGACTTCCATATGGTGCAGCAGCAACTGTATCTCCTTTCGATCCACCAGTATTCACCACAGGATGGTTTGGGAGAAATTCTTTAAGATGCTCAGCAACTCCGATTGGACCAACTCCGGGTCCGCCTCCACCATTAGGTATTGCAAATGTTTTATGGAGATTTAAGTGACAAACATCTGCCCCAATATTTGCTGGATTAGTGAGGCCAACCTGGGCATTCATATTAGCACCATCCATATAAACCTGGCCGCCAAACTCATGAACTATTTTGGTCATCTCCATTATTTTGGCTTCAAAAACACCATGGGTAGATGGATATGTTACCATGAAAGCTGCCAGCTTAGCAGAATATTCCTTCGCCTTTGCTCTTAGGTCATCCAAATCAACATTCCCTGATTCATCACATTTCACAACAACAACCTCACCGCCGGCCATCACTGCACTGGCAGGATTAGTACCATGTGCTGAAGCTGGTATAAGAACAACATTCCTATGCCCCTCACCATTATCTTCATGGAATTTACGAATTACCATAAGACCGGAGTATTCCCCAGCAGCTCCTGAATTAGGCTGGAAAGAAATAGCTGGAAAACCTGTAATTTCAGACAGATCACGCTCTAATTCATCAAGTAACTCAGCATATCCTGCGGCTTGATCTTCTGGAACAAATGGATGAATATTAGCAAATTCATCCCAACTCATAGCAAACATGGAATTCGCAGAATTGAGCTTCATTGTGCAGGATCCCAATGGCATCATAGAATGAGTTAAGGAGATATCCTTACGCTCAAGTTTCTTAATATACCTCATCATTTCTGTTTCAGAATGATAGGTATTGAAACATTTTGCCGTCAAATAAGTGCTTTTCCTGATGAACATTGAATCGAAAGCTAATCCTTTCTCTAACTCTTCAACCGGCACAAAATCCTTCTCAACCGCATCCGCAAACATTGCCATAACAGCATTAATATCATTTAAATCACTAAGCTCGTCAGTCGATATTCCAACTGTATCATCATCGAAATACCTAAGGTTCATTTTATGGTCAAGAGCTGTTCTCCTCAGTTTTTTAATATTGAGATCTTCGGGAAGAACGATCCTTAGTGTGTCAAAATAATCTTTGTTCTCCTGGATGTAACCCAGCTTGCTTATTTCAACATCTAAGGTATGGGCAGCCTGATGAATTCTTGTTGCAATTTCAAAAACACCTCTCTGACCATGATACGCTGCATACATACCTGCCATTGAAGCCAATAAAGCCTGTGCAGTACAAATATTTGAAGTCGCTTTCTCTCTTTTAATATGTTGCTCGCGCGTCTGTAATGCCAGTCTTAAAGCAGGGTTGCCATAACTATCAACAGAAACTCCTATTATCCTGCCCGGCATACTGCGTTTTAAACTATCACGTGTAGCAAAATAAGCAGCATGAGGACCTCCATAACCCATCGGAACACCAAAGCGTTGGGTAGACCCAACCACAATATCAGCACCCCATTCACCTGGAGGTGTTAATAAGGCCAAGGACATGAGGTCGGCAACTACAGCAACCATTACACCAAGCTCCTTGGCTCTGGCGTTACATAATTCATAACTAAAAACCTTTCCATCGTTGGATGGATACTGCACCATCACGCCAAAAACGGTCTCATCAATTCCATGACAGCTTAATCCTCCCATTTTAACAATAATACCAAGAGGTTTGGCCCTATCCTTCAATACCTTTAAGGTCTGGGGAAATAGATTTTCACTAACGATTATAACATTAGCACCCTTTTTAACAAGACCCCTCGATCTTTTGTTAAACATCATTATCATAGCTTCCGCTGCTGCAGTAGCTTCATCCAGAAGAGAAGCATTAGCAATCTCCATCCCGGTAAGATCCATTACCATGGTCTGGAAATTCAATAGAGCCTCCAGGCGGCCTTGAGAAATCTCAGCCTGATACGGCGTATAAGAAGTATACCATGAAGGGTTTTCAAGAATATTCCTCTTTATAACCGGTGGTAAAATGGTTCCGTAATAACCCATACCTATTAATGACCGGTATACTTTATTTTTCTGTCCTATTGAGCGGATCTTCCCGGCATATTCCTGCTCGGTAAGTCCTTTTGGTAAGGCAAGAGGCTTCTTAAGTCTAATGGCTGATGGAACAACCGAATCAACAAATGCTTCCAGTGACTCAGAACCGATAGCTTCAAGCATTACAGGAACCTCGTGATCACGTGGTCCTATATGCCTTTCAACAAATTCATTTAAGGACATATTATCTAAATTTAATTTTGTAATAAAGGAAATTAAGATTCGTAAAAATAAGTATGATTTTATGCAGGAAAATCATCATTAAAGAAAGGGATTATGTGCCTTTTCATAAGAGATATCACTTTCTGCACCGTGACCAGGAAAAACCCTGGTGGCATCATCCAATACCAGTAACTTCGTATTTATACTGTGGATAAGTGTGTCATAATCACCACCTGGTAGATCGGTCCGACCGATGCTTTCCCTGAAAAGCACATCTCCTACAATAACAAAACCCAATTCTTCAAAATAATATGCGAGGCTTCCCTTTGAATGACCAGGCACATGCAGAGCTTTAAAGGCCCCCCCTCCCCATTCTATTATATCTTCATCATTGATAAACCTATCAAACTCGGGTGGGTCAACATCAAAATTAAATCCATATAACTCACCCTGCTGCCTGGCAAATTGAAGAAGAGTCAAGTCGTCGCGGTGACCATAAAACGGTATGTTAAACTTCTCTCTAACAAAGTCAACCCCGGCTAGATGGTCGAAATGAGCATGTGTTGCCAGAATCATCTCAGGCTTTAGCTCATTTTCTGAAATAAAATCCAGCAACAATTGTCTCTCAAAATCCTCAGCACAAGCCGGATCAACAATAATGCAAGAGCCCCTCTCCTTATATACCAACCAGGTATTAACCTGTAATGAATTGAATACCAAATTCTTCCAATATATCATCTTTCCTTTTACCTCCAATTTTTCAGTCTGGCAAGATAATGAACTTCTGTATGCCAAGAAACTCATTTTTATCCCATATCTCTATTAGATATGAACCGGAAGGAATAACACCTGCATCAATTATTAAATCTTCTACCCCAGAAATAAAGCCCCGAGAAACTATTCGCCCAAACATATCGCGTACCACCCACTCTAGCCCATCAATACCAATTAAATCAGGAAATTCATTTTTAAATTTAATCCCAATTTTACCTCTACTGGGGTTTGGGACAACAGTAAAAGCAGGAAATGAAGAATCAGAGAAAATACCGGGATTTAATCGACCAATATCTGTTGATATCTCCACACTGATTTTTTCAAATGCCATTGATGAAAACAATTCTATATCTGTATTAAAGACAGCTGAACTATTGCTTTCAATATTTTGAAACTGATTATTTGCTATGCTGATAATGAATTGATGTAATTGATTTTTCCACCAGCTACTCTTTTCCAATGCCTTTATCAGCTCCTTCCATATCCAGCCAGGTATTACGTATATTTCCCTGACAAGAAACTGTCCAAACTGTGAAGTATAAACTAACCAAGGATACTTTTCAATGTGTGCAGCTAATAAAACCATTCCCTCGTGGCTGAATTGCAGATTTCTTTGCAGGAGTTTCACTCCAACTACATATTCATCAACTAAACTATAAAACACCTCCCTGGTGCACCCTGATTCAACTTCAACTGAGTCATATTCAAACCAGCTCTCATCAGATAAAATGTGAAATAATATTCCCGATGGCTTTGCAACATTATAATGTGTAAAAGGTCTGATAATACAAATATCTCTACCTGTTGCATAAGAACCATAACCTTCTCCTTTGAAAGCCTTTGACCAATCAAGACTAAATTGTTCATACTCACCCTCATTAGATTTTAAGATACCACCTCCTTCCGAATCCACACTTAGAACTTTCTTTTTTACATTAATGAATTGATTAGAATACCAGACGCTTCCAAGTGGTATCTTTATAAGATCCAGATAGCTATAATCTAATAGAGCCATTGGCCACAGAGGAATATCATCGCTATTAAGAACAACAAGCCCCTCATTAAGAAGGCTGAATGTATTATTGTGAATCAGATGGGTTCCCGGATGTTTAAAATCTGAAACTACTGCTGTTAATCTATCTCCCCCATAATCGGAATAAAAATCATTTCTTTCTATTTCTAAATACTTTGTGTGACGGGCATAAATCCCATAAACCGGGACAGTATTAAGTTTATTCAGATTGAAAGATGAAGAAGAAATCCTGGCCTTAGTGATTCCTGCCAATTGAATACAGCAATGATTATAGGAAAATGAGCAAGCATCAACAGAGAAAAAGTTTTCTAATGAATCTGAACCAACCACTAATCCCTTAAATAGATTTTCAAATTTACAAGAGTCAATACCCAGACTGGAATTATTAGAGATAATACCTATCCCACTGTATAGATCTCCGTAGTTTCGATGCCCTTCCGTATTATAAAACAAGCAGCTTTCAAATACAATATTTTCAATATCCTTCAGCCAAACAAAACTCCCGGGAACAAGCCCCTCTTCCCAATGGTTGAGCCTGTTATTAATTATAAACCTGCAATTAGTAATTTTCTCTTTACCCTGCCAACCAAGAATTCTTAATGAGGAAAGGTTGTTAAAAAATCCTGTATGATCAATCTTCAGGGCAGGGTGACTTTCAATAGTTAGAGCAGTCTTAGCGTTTTCAAGCCTGGCGTTTATAAAATCTATTTTCCCACCTAAGACAGAATCACTCCTTGATATAAAAACACCCTCCCAAATATCACCACACAGATTTCCAATAGTTCCATTTTCCACATATAGATTTGCTCCAGATTCAATAATTATTGAACAAGCCCCGGGTACCGACAAATATGAGTTGACAATTAGGCTTCCTCCTTTTCTAACCACCAGGTCGGAGTGGAGATAACTTGTATCAGAAATAGTAATACTATCTCCATCTTCAATGTAAACGAATTGATCCATTTCTCTAAAACAAGAATCATTCCATATTACTTCCGCTATATTACCTCTAAAACCATTCAGATGTTCCCATACTATTTCCTTCTGGCATGCTGAAATTGCATATCCATAAGATGGCCAATAATCCATAATATTATTGGAGCTACCCTCATAAGGGCAGCCATTATCCTCACACTTATCACATTGTTGTCCATGTGGGCCATCTTTAAAATTATGGGACAAGCCCAGGGAATGTCCAAGCTCATGAAGCAAGCCCCTTCCACAATCCCCTACTGCATTACTGTATGGTCTATTCATATACTCTGAAAACATCCCTCTCATTGCTATAAACCACTTATCTCCTATCAAACTATTATGGCCTCCAACAACATCATAATTACCACCCAGAAACACCGGCAGTGTTCTGAATTTCTGTCTGTAATTGAGGCTGGAATCCTTATCAACATAGACTAGCCTCATATAATCTGAATCAATATCTTTTGAACAGTCCCAGGCATAATTATCTGTATGATAAAAGATACTGTCTAAACTGATCTGAATGCCCAGCGACTTTACATATGGAGAGGAAACTTCTGGTTTAAGTGTATCCAGGTTCATCAACCTGAAATTTATAGATTTTATTACATCCCTTAAAAACTCAACATGATCGGCCGAATCAGCACTGAAATTACCACGACCATCACTATCTTGAAAAATATGTAATGAAACCCTGAGCTTGGTGGTACCTGTTTGTGCTAACGCTTTTGGAATAGATCCCCAGAAAGAAAGAAGCATTACAAGAACCAGAAAATGTAACAAACCAGCTCGCATCACGACTCCCTTTTCCCTTTGAGCATGGGCACAAACATAAATCCGCCATGAGTGGTGATTTCAAAATCACTAATTCCGGTTCTTACACAACGAATCATTTCTTGATGACCGGATACTCCAACTGGTACAACCAATATTCCTCCTATCTTAAGCTGATCTTTTAATTTCTCAGGTAACTCTCTGGCTCCTGCTGTAACAAGTATCCTGTCGTATGGACCATAAGAAGCATTCCCCTCATAACCATCACCGAAAAGAAAGTGACCCGAGTAACCTATCTTATTCAGTCTTACCTGAGATTCGAGGAAAAGACTGCGTATTCGTTCAATAGTAAAAACCCGAAGCCCCATTTCCATAAGAACAGCAGCCTGATAACCCGAGCCGGTTCCCACCTCCAACACCTTCATCCCTTCCTCAACATTTAACAACTCCGTTTGGAAAGCAACCGTGTAAGGCTGAGAAATCGTCTGTCCCGAAGATATTGGGAATGCATTATCCTGATATGCAAATTTGATAAACGATGAATCCATAAAAAGATGCCGTGGGACACGCCCTAAGGCTTCCAGAACATTTTCATCTACAATACCTTTTCTCCTAATCTCTTTCACCAAATTTGTCCTTAAACCCTGATGTTTATATGAATCGCCTGGATACATTTTTCTTGTTTAGTTTTTCTTCGAAATCAAAAATAATCTAAATCCGAATAAGTACCCAGTATAAAAGACCTGACAAGCCTAAGAACGTCAAAAATTATTACTTTTGGGATCAAATAAAAGAGGCAGGTATAATGAAAGCGATCCGTGTATTAGTTTTTTCACTCCTTTCCCTTGTGGTAGTATTGTCATCATGCGATATTATTAATCCACCGGAAGACATCCCTACTTTTATTAAAATAGACACTTTCAAGGTTATAGTCAAAGATATTGACCAGGGGGCAGCCACACATCAGATAACAAATTGCTATCTCAATGTGGGAGGAGTGAATATGGGTATTCTTCAAATGCCATTCGAAATACCCTGCCTTGAAACAGGGTTACAAACAGTTCACATTCGGCCGGGAATTAAGTTAAACGGAATCTCTGCGTCCAGAATAGACTACCCTTTCTTCAAGCCATATATTATTGATTTTGAATTGAAAAGAAATGAAACTCATTTATTCAGTCCAGAAACAACATATAAGGAAGAATGTATATTTGCCTGGAAAGAGAATTTTGAGGATGCAGGCTTAAGTATTATGTACGCCGATTACTCAAACACAACCATCATTTCTCAAAAGGATGTTCTTCGGTCGGGAAGATATTCAGGAGCAATTTTTGTGGATGAAGAGGATTCGCTTTTTGAAGGATACAGCACAGAATTTTTTGAACTTCCCCAGAATGGAGGCCCGGTACTATTGGAATTAGATTATAAAAATAATAACGGCTTTGAAATAGGGATGTACTTCCTTGAAGATGGTGCAACCGAATGGTTCAATCTGATTTACATTAATCCTTCCGACATTTGGAAAAGAATCTATGTAGATGTAGGCTTCTATGCAAGTAACAACCCAACAGTTGATATGTTCCGCATGGGAATCAGAGTTTTCCATGAGGCCGAAAGCAATGAGGTAGGAAAAGTATATTTGGACAATATTAAACTGATCCATTTCTAATGAACCGAAGAAAACAAGTTTTAAAGTACCTGATTTCGGATTTCATTGCAGCTGGTGCAAGCTGGACTCTATTTTTTATTTTCAGGAAGATATTTATTGAAACGAATAAATTTGGATACCCTGTTCCAATTGAATTTGATTCATCATTCTTTATAGGCCTGGCTACCCTACCCATTCTGTGGCTACTATTTTATTACGCTACAGGATACTATAAAAACATTTACCGAAAATCAAGACTAAGTGAATTAGGGCAAACTATTAGCACCACCTTTATTGGAGTCCTGCTTATCTTTTTCGCTCTAATTCTTGATGATACGATCAATACCTATACAAATTACTATGTTTCATTCCTGGTCCTTTTCTCTCTTCACCTCTTTCTAACGTATTGCCCCAGACTTTTATTCACCACGAGAAGTGCTCATAAAATCCATAAAAGAATAATTGGCTTCCCTACCCTTTTAATTGGTTCAGACCTTAAAGCTGTGGATCTTTTTAAGGAAATGGAATCTCAAAAACGATCCACAGGAAGTAAATTTATCGGTTTCATAAATGTTATGAAGTATGATAAATACCGGATGGCTGAACACCTACCCCACCTGGGCGACCTGGGTAAAGTTCAGAAAATAATTACAGATAATAATATCCAGGAGATTATCATAGCGCTTGAAAGTAAGGAACATGAGCTGCTAAAAAAAATAATAAACCGAATCGAATCATCTAATGTTGTTGTCAAGGTGATCCCAGACATGTATGACATCCTTACAGGAATGGTCAAGATGAGCTCTATTATTGGCACTCCACTTATCCAAATAAGCCATGACCTTATGCCTACATGGGAAGGAAACCTCAAGCGTATACTGGATGTACTGATCTCATCATTTGCCATGATAATATTATCTCCGGGCTATCTGTTTTTAGCCATCGGCGTTAAATTATCATCTCCCGGCCCTATTTTATATAACCATGAAAGAATAGGAAGATATGGAAAGCCCTTCTTAATCTATAAATTCAGGTCGATGTACCAGGATGCTGAAAAAAACGGACCTGCACTTTCTGCTCAGGAAGATTCCAGAATCACACGTTTCGGTCTTATGATGAGAAAAATGCGTTTCGATGAATTCCCTCAGTTCTATAATGTGTTGATTGGAGATATGTCAATAGTAGGCCCTCGACCCGAAAGGCAGTATTATATTGACCAAATCGTAAAAGAAGCCCCTCACTTCCATCACCTTCAAAAGGTTAGACCAGGTATAACATCATGGGGTCAGGTGAAATTCGGATATGCTTCAAATGTAAGCGAAATGGTTGAGAGACTGAAATATGATATTCTCTATATTGAAAACATGTCATTGCTAGTCGACTTTAAAATCCTTATTTATACCGTTAAAACTGTGCTGGAGGGATCAGGCAAATAAACTGTATTTCCAAACATATTTCAGTATATTTGATACTCATCAATTCTCAAAGCTATGTCAAAAAAAAAGCGATTTGCAGTTATACTATCCGGGAATGGAGTATATGACGGAGCTGAAATTCATGAAGCAGTTATGACTCTGTATGCCATTGACAGAAACAGTGCTGAATATCAAATCTTTGCACCTGACATTGATCAGTATCATGTTCTCAATCATCTTACCGGTGAAGAAATGGGAGAAAAAAGAAATGTTCTTGTTGAGTCAGCCAGAATTGCCAGAGGAAATGCAAAACCCCTATCTGAATATGATGCAAAGGACTACGATGCCCTTATTATTCCTGGTGGTTTTGGTGCTGCTAAAAACCTCTCAACATTCGCATTTGACGGTCCGGATTGTAGCGTTGAAGCAGAATTACAGAGAGCCATTCTAACAAGCCATAAAGCCGGCAAAACTATTGGAGCACTATGTATAGCCCCAGTGATACTGGCAAGGGTATTGGGTAACGTAATTCTTACAGTTGGCCAAGATCAGGATACATCAGATGCCTTGGAAAAAATGGGTGCAAAAGCCGAAAAGACGAATGCCAGAGAGGTAACAATTGACAGTACAAACAAATTGGTAAGCACCCCCTGCTATATGTTGGACTCTTCAATAACTGATATTGCAGAAGGAGCAAATAATGCGGTTAAGGCTATGTTGGAAATGATGGACTGAGAATAGAGTGCTAGATATAACCCAGATCAATATACTTAACGAGCTTGTCAATCATGATATCATTGGGATCATCAGGATCATATCCTGATTTGAGGTTGGTTCCGAAAATCCTTGCAATCCCCTGCCAGAAAAACGCTGAGAAATCTCCCTTATAACGCTCAATCCAATGGTATGTTGTTTGCGAGGATTCCTTGTCGACAAGCTTGAACAGCAACTTACCCTGACTAATAGTCATTTTTCTTAATTCAGGTTCATATTGAATCCATAGTGAATCTTCAACCGACTTGACAAATTTGCGTCTTTCCTTATCGTTTTCAACATTAGTTAGCTTAACCTCCATTTCAGCGATGGTCGAATTTACAACTCTAGCGTAAGGGAGAACTTTTTTAAGATTATGAACCAGGCGCCAATACTTTCTGGCTTCCTTTCTGCTCTTAAAATGAGGAGGTGGTATTATGGCAATCTCATCCAGTTCAATATGTGGAATAGAATCACCAGAAAGAATCGCGGCATTCATAATGGAGTCGTACCTCACCTTCACATCATGGCTTTGAGCCACCATATGAAGGCCGAAGATCATCATTCCAAACAGAATTAACAATTTCCGCATGCCTCTACTTTACAATAATTATACCGCAAATTCTTGTCAGGCAAGAACCTCTGTAACAAGACCAGCAGCTTCTTCAAGAGT